>CAYMDD010000081.1:0-7257 GCA_964389045.1 uncultured Rickettsiales bacterium | reverse complement strand
CAGGTTTTCCATCTTCGCCATCATTCGTGGCAGCACCGATTCGCTGGACGAGGTGCCGAGCACGATCAACAATTCCTCGCGGATATAATAAAGCAGCCGCCAGATGCGATAGCCCAGCGCGCGCATCACGCCGCCTAAGATCACGGCGATAAAAACGAGGCAGGTGAGATAAAATAGCCCCATCAGCTCCGCCAGAGGCCCGAGCGAGGCGATGCCGTGCTGGCCGACCGTGTACGCCATGGCGGCAAACGCGCCGACCGGCGCCAAGCGGACGATGAACGCGATAATGCGGAACAACACCGCCGAGATCTGCTCGATCAACTGATAGACGCCGTATCCTTTGTTTCCCAGCGAAAGCAGCGCGAACGCAACCAGGAGCGACACCACCAGCACTTGCAGCATCTCTCCTTCCGTGAAAGCGCCGAGAAACGAAGAGGGGATGATGTGAAGCAGAAAGGCCGACGTGCTTTCCTGCGCTTGCCCTTTGGCGATATACTGCTGCACGGAAGCGCGGTCGAGCGTGGTGGGATCGATATTCATGCCAGCGCCGGGTTGCGTATAATTAACTACGACCAAACCGATGATAAGCGCGATCGTGGTGAGCACCTCGAAATAAATCAGCGCTTTCAAGCCCACGCGGCCTGCGTTCTTCATGCTGCGCATGCCCGCCACGCCGGTGACGATGGTGCAGAAGATGATGGGCGGCACCATCATCTTGATGAGCTTGATGAACGCATCCCCCAGCGGTTTCATGGCCACGCCCGCGGCAGGCGCGAAATGCCCCAGCGCCACGCCCAAGGTAATGGCGACGATAACCCAGAAATACAGTGATTTATGCATGCGGCGCGGGAATATTCATAACGAACGCTACGATGTGATGGAATTTACGGCACGCCGCAAGCAGTTTCACTGCATTTGCTTAACATAACGTATACAAGCCGTATGCCCCGAAGCCGATAAACAGCACGCTCGCCGCATAGCGCACATGCCGGAGCGGCACCAGCCGCAGAATACGCTCGCCCAATAGAATTGCGGGGATATTCGCCGCTATCATGCCCAGGGTAGTGCCGAGCGTAACCAGGGCGATGTCACGGTATTCGGCAGCCAGGGCAACGGTGGCCAGCTGCGTTTTGTCGCCGATTTCCGCCAGGAAAAACATCGTTGCGGCGTAAACGAATACGCTCCTTCCGGGTTCATGCCTGGCTTGCGGCGCGGTATCGGGGACAAGCGTCCACGCCCCCACGCCGATGAAAAGGAGGGATGCCAGGCCTTGTACCCACATGCCGTCCAGGCGCTCCGCCAGTGCCGCGCCTGCGTATGCCGATACGGCGTGGTTGAAAAGAGTTGCCGCCAGCACGCCTGCGGCAATCGGCCAGAACGTGCGAAAGCGCGCGGCCAGCAGGATGGAAAGGAGCTGCGTCTTATCGCCGATTTCCGCGAATAACACCAGCAGGAACGAGGGAAACAAGGCTTCCATAGGGCATCAGATAAACCGGGCGTTAAGGTTGGCGAATATGCATGATGCGGGGAGCCAGCCCGGTTAAAAGCGGCTTCCCAGAGCATCGCATAAGTCTCACCAAGCCAGCAGCCGGAAGCGCCATAGCAAAAAAAGCTAAGTATGTTGACGCATCCATTTCCCCTGAGAAATAAACTCTCCAAGGAAACAGGTTACTCCCTTAAGGATCTGGGCAATGTAACAAACAGGTTGCGCAAGTCAAACCGTTAAATGTCCCCGGATGATACGCCGTTCACGTTTCGTTTAGATTTATGCGCTAAAACTGGCTTCGTCATTTCCTTTAAATCGCATAGAAGACAACTGAATGAAGCGTATCCTCTGTATTGACGACGATCCCGATATCCTGGCCATCGCCAAGGTTTCGCTCGAAGCCCAAGGCCGGTATGAGGTCACGCTCTGCACCGACAGCAGGCAAGCGGTAAAGACCGCCAGGGAAGCAAAGCCCAACCTTATCCTGCTCGATATGATGATGCCGGAGATGGACGGGATTTCCGTCATCAAGGCGCTCCAGCTCGACCGCGCCACGCGCGACATCCCCGTGATGTTCATGACCGCGAAAACCAAGGACTCTGACATTTCCATCTATATGGACATGGGGGCGACCGGCGTCATCGCCAAGCCGTTCGACGCCGTCGATTTGCCCCAGCAGGTGGATTTGATGTTCGGCTACCACTGAAACGCGTGCATATGCCGTGCAAGCGCGCTATAAAGCGAGCGTGAACGTGCAGTGCGATATCCCTGCCTATTCCTTCGATGACCGCCCCGCCGCCCCGCGGGACTCAGCGGGGCGCGATACGTATTTCATCGGGTGCAGCCTGTTCCGCATTTCTTTAGGGATCTACCTGCTGGTGGATTTCCTGGTTATCGGCTTACCGTTTTACGCTTCGCTTTACACCGACGCAGGCGTTTACCCGCGCTGGCTGCTGATGAGCGAATATCCTCATCTCACTGCCAAGCTTTCGCTTTTGGCCATGAACGATTACTGGCTGTTTCATGTTCTTTTCGTCGCCGCGTATATTACTTCGCTCATTGCGTTGACGCTGGGCTGGCGTACGCGGCTTTCCACGCTGCTCGCGCTGGTGGGCTTCGTCTCGCTCGATTCGCGTAATTTGCTGATTATTTCCGGCGCGGATCAGCTGACGCGCTTATTGTTGGTATGGTCGCTCTTTCTGCCGCTGGGGCGTTTTTTCAGCGTCGATGCGGCTTTAAGTCCCGAACGGCGCGACGCGCCGTATCCGCGCCTGCCGTTCATGGCGATAAAAATCCAGATTGCGGTGATCTACCTGATGTCGGCTATCAATAAGCTCGCCGGCAATTCGTGGCTGGAAGGCGGCGCCGTCCGGCGCAGCCTGGTCAACAATATGTTCAGCGGGCAGGAATTGAGCCGGTGGCTGGTGGAGCACGCAAGCTTCCTGTTAGTGCCGCTGACTTTCGGGGTGCTGGTTTTCCAATTCTCCTTCAGCCTGCTGATTTATTCCCCCTGGCGGCGCGACCTGATGCGCGCCATTGCCATTGCCGGCGCTTTCCTGATGCATTTCGCTTTTATTTTTTTGCTCAACGTCGGTACGTTCCCTTATATCTGCATGGCATACCTGCTGCTGCTCGCGCCTGACCGCTGGTGGCACCGCCTGTTTGCAAAGCGCAGGGCGCGGCTTTCTCCCGTCCGCATTTATTACGAACCCGATTGCGGTTTCTGCCTGAAGATCGTGCGGCTGCTGAGGGAGTTTTCCCTGCCCGCCGCAACGCCCATCCGCCCCGCCTCAGACGACCCTGAGGCGCTGGCGCTGCTCCGCGCCCACAATTCCTGGGTGGTCTACGATCACCGCGGCAAAGCGCGCCTGAAATGGGATGGCGTGGCCTATGTGCTTAAACGCAGTCCCGCCTTCGCCTGGCTTGGACGCCTGACGGACATGGAAGTGCTTAAGCCCCGCATGGAAAAGCTCTACCGCCGGATTGGGGATAACCGCCCAAAACTCGGCGAAATCAGCGCGAGAATCCTGCCTGTGCGGGCGGAGCGCATTCCGGGAAGGATACAGCAGGGATTTTGCCTGTTCCTGCTGATCCTGATGCTGCTTTACAATGCTCTCTCCATCCCAAAACCCGCATTCCCCCAGCCTTGGGCGAAGCAGGCGGTCGGTGCGTTTCATATCGACATGCCGAAATGGTTCGCCAATCTCGTCTCGTTCATGCAAGTAGCGCAAACGTGGGATTTATTCGCTCCCAACCCGGAAATGCTTATCCGGCGCTTTTCCATCACGGGCATCTATGAGAACAACCAGGTCATCGATGTTCAGGAAAGGCTCCCATTCCGCCTGGTGGACATCGCCGCCAACGGCTACCAGTTGAGCTTTATCAATCACCGCTGGTTAAAGTATTTCAGCAACATAAGCAAACACGGGAACAACCGCCGCGACGCGCTGGGGCGATATATCTGCCGCCATGCCAATTCGGAAGAAAACCGCTTTCTGCCGCGCGTAAAGACCGTGGTCATCTCGCAAGCGCTGGAGACGCGGAAAGAAAATATCATCGGCCCCCCGGTGCAAAACCGCGTATTCACACGCAGCGTCTCCTGCCTCTCCGAACCGCCCTATAGCACCAAGGCAAAAAAATAAAGCGAGCTTTTTAGCGCTTATCAGCGCGCGCTTCTTCCTGCGCTTGCGCTAAATCTTGCCGGAATTGCGCGTTTTCGAGCAGCGCGCCGACGATCAGCAGCGCCAGCTGCTTGCCGCCTTTCACGTCATACGGGTAATGCATGCCCGCCAGCACGCGGTGCTGCGCGATCTTCTCCGCGCGCGCCATAAAAAGCTCCCGGCTGTCTGGGAATATTAAGGAAAGCACATGCGCCCAGACATAGCTGCCCGATGTATGGCCGCTGGGATAGGCGGGGTTATCATGCGGTTCGATGAGCGCTTGCACACGCGTGTCCATCAGGTAAGGCCTGCGCGTATTCCAGTAGCGCTTGGCTTCGTCCGTCACCGCCTTGGACGTATCGCCCACGCGGTCAAGCAAGGCGTAAAGCCTAGGATGCGACGATGACGATATGCCCCGCGTTTGCGGCGCCATTACCATATCCACATGCATATGCCGCTCTGCCTTCGCCAATGCAATCTCCTGCGGATCGGCATGTTTCTGCATGCCGATAATGTCATCCACCTCCCGCATCCACTCCGCGCCGAGCGCTTGAAACGGCGGGTCGATCATGCCGGGCGGGATACGCTTGCCATCGTAATAAGGCTCGGCATGCGCTGCAACCGTACAACACGAAAATAACATCAAAAACAGAACACGACAAAAATACATAGCGGCCTCCGTTAACTTCAATTTATCCACAACTATAGAGAGATACGATTTTCATCGCAACTCACTTAAATATATGCTCTCATGCTTCATGGACATGGTTTTTACAACCGGTGGGCACAACCCTCGATTCAATTATTCATGAAAAAACAGACCGCAGCCGTAACAAAAGAAAATACGCACGCAGGCCATTTCCACGGCGCCGGCAAAATGATTTTCCGCATCAATGCGTTCGATTGGGAGTCGACACCGCTCGGATCCATCGAAACCTGGCCGCAAAGCTTGAAAACCGCCGTGCGCATCATGCTCGGCTCGCGCTACGCCATGTGGATGGCATGGGGGCCAGAGCTGACGTTTTTCTGTAACGACGCATATCTCCCCACGCTGGGCGTAAAAGAATCCTGGGCGCTGGGTTCGCCGGCGGATAAGGTATGGCAGGAGATCTGGCCGGACATCGGCCCGCGCATCGCGCAAGTGCTTGAAACGGGCGAAGCGACGTGGGACGAGGGACTGATGCTTGTGCTGGAGCGAAGCGGCTTCCCGGAAGAAACCTACCACACCTTTTCTTACAGCCCCTTGACGGAAGACGCGGGCAGCGTATCCGGCATGCTGTGCGTGGTGACGGAGGAAACCCAGCGGATGATCGGCGAGCGCAGGCTGTCGATGCTGCGGGAGCTTGCCTCCGGCCTGACCTCATCCAACACCGAAAGCGACATCAACTGCGCCGTCGAAGCCGCATTGAAAAAAAACCCGCACGACCTCCCGTTTGCCCTGATGTATCTCTACGATGCGCAGCGCGAAAACGCGGTGCTGGCTAGCAGCACCGGCATCGCCGCCGGGCACGGCGTCGCTCCCGCCGTGATATGTGCGGACGGGGGCGCAGTATGGCCTGCGGAGCAGATGCGAACGCAGCCATCCCCTGTTTTAAAGGATTTATCGTCGATATCCGGCGATGTGCCCCGCGGCATCTGGGATAGGCCGCCGCATCAGGCAATGGTGATGCCGATTGCGCAGCAAGGGCAGCCGCAGGCCGCAGGATTCCTGGCGGCGGGATTAAATCCCTTCCGTCCGTTCGATGCGGATTACAAAGGCTTTATCGAGCTGATCGTAGGCCAGATCGCAGCGGCCATCGCCAACGCACGGGCGTACGACGAAGCCCGCAAGCGCGCCGAAGCGCTGGCGGAGATCGATAAAGCCAAAACCGCCTTCTTTTCCAATGTCAGCCATGAATTCCGCACACCGCTCACGCTGATGCTGGCGCCGATCGAAGATACGCTCGGCGACCCGAGCACCATTCCCATGAACCGCGAGCGCATGGATGTGGCGCACCGCAACGCGCTCCGGCTGCTGAAGCTTGTAAACACATTGCTCGATTTTTCGCGCATTGAGGCGGGGCGCGTGCAGGCATCGTACCGGAAAGTGGATTTGTCGGCATACACTGCCGATCTTGCCAGCAATTTCCGCTCGGCGATGGAGAAGGCGGGGCTTGGCTTCGCCGTAGACTGCCCACCACTTGAGCCACCCGCGTATGTCGATACGGATATGTGGGAAAAAATCGTCCTTAATCTGCTTTCGAACGCGTTTAAATTCACGCTTCAAGGCCATGTTTCCATCTCCCTTAAATCCTGCGGCAACGAAGCCGTCTTGACCGTCCGCGATACGGGCATCGGCATCCCGGCGGAAGAGCTGCCCCATTTGTTCGAGCGTTTCCACCGCGTCCAAGGCGCAGAAGGACGTACGCATGAAGGCACGGGCATTGGTTTGGCGCTGGTACAGGAACTGGCGAAACTCCACAGTGGTAGGGTGGAGGTGGAAAGCGTCCAAGGCGAGGGCAGCGCGTTCACCGTTAAGATTCCTCTGGGCAAAGCACACTTGCCGCCGGACCGCATCCAGGCATCAAGCACCTTGGCATCAACTGCGCTAAAAGCGGACGCTTACGTTGAAGAGGCGCTGCGCTGGCTGCCGGATGGAAGCGGAGCGCAGGGTACGGCCATTGCCATCGCCGAAAACACAACCGCCCCGATGCGCGAACCCACCGCCAGCGCACGCATTGTGCTCGCCGATGACAACGCGGACATGCGTGATTACGTGCAGCGGCTGCTCAACACCCAATACCGCGTAGAGGCGGCGGCGGATGGTAAAGAGGCGCTTGCCGCCATCAGGCGGGAGCCACCCGATCTGGTGCTGACGGATGTAATGATGCCGCGTCTCGACGGCTTCGGGTTACTCTCCCGCCTGCGCGCGGACGAGCGCACGCGCCGAATTCCGGTAATCATGCTTTCCGCCCGCGCGGGCGAGGAGGCGCGCGTCGAAGGTGTCGAAGCCGGGGCGGACGATTACCTGGTCAAGCCGTTCAGCTCGCGCGAGCTTATGGCGCGCGTCAGCGCGGCAATCCGTTTCGCCGGTATACGCAAGGAGGCGGATGCAGCGCTCCGCGATCGGGA
>CAYMDD010000080.1:0-7305 GCA_964389045.1 uncultured Rickettsiales bacterium | reverse complement strand
GCTATAAAGCGACGCAGGCATTTCCGGCGGACGAACGATTCGGCCTTACTGCGCAAATTCGCCGGGCCGCGGTCTCGGTCGCTTCCAACATCGCGGAGGGGTATGGGCGCGACAGCGACGGATCATTCGTACAGTTCCTGCGCGTTTCACAGGGCTCGCTGAAAGAGCTGGAAACACAGGTCATCGTCTCAGAGCGCATTGGCGTCTTAAATTCGCCGTCAGCGCAGTCCTTGCTGTCGGCCGCTGACGAAATCGGCCGCATGTTGCGCGGTTTGATCAATTCGCTGAACAACAAAAGCGCGCAATGACCGGCCTTCCTGCCTACGCACTACGCACTACGCACAACGCACTACGTACTATGAGCATTCGATGTCCGAAACGATAACAGTCACCGACAGCCCCTCCGACGCTTTCGCCGGACGAAACTTCACCATCAACTTTGGACCGCAGCATCCGGCCGCGCATGGCGTTCTTCGTCTCGTGCTCGAGTTGGACGGCGAAGTCGTCGAGCGCGTCGATCCGCATATCGGCCTGCTCCACCGCGGCACCGAGAAGCTGATGGAGGCGCGCACCTACCTTCAGAACGTGCCCTATTTCGACCGGCTGGATTACGTCTCGCCGATGGCGATGGAGCATTGCTACAGCCTGGCGGTGGAAAGGCTGCTCGGTATCGCTATCCCGGAGCGCGCCAAATACATCCGCGTGATGTTCCTGGAACTGACGCGGCTTCTCAACCATACGCTCAACATCACCACCCAGGCGCTCGACGTGGGCGCGATGACGCCGCTCTTATGGCTGTTTGAAGAACGCGAAAAGATTCTGGAGTTTTACGAGCGCGCCTCCGGTGCGCGCTTCCATGCCGCCTATATCCGCCCCGGCGGCGTGCATCAGGATATCCCCGAAGGGCTGACGGCGGATGTGCTCGAGTTCTGCGACGGGTTCGCCAAAATCCTCGACGACGTGGACAATCTCCTGACGGAAAACCGCATCTGGAAGCAGCGGACGGTGGATATTGGTGTGGTGACGGCGGAGGAAGCCCAGGCTTGGGGCTTTTCGGGGCCAATGCTCCGCGGGTCGGGCATTGCCTGGGATTTGCGCAAAAGCCAGCTGTACGAGGTGTATGGCGCGCTCGATTTCGATATCCCCATCGGCAAGAACGGCGATTGCTTCGACCGTTACCTGGTGCGCATGGAAGAGATGCGCCAGTCGCTACGGCTTATCCGCCAGGCGGCGGAGCGCATGCCGCATGGGGCGGTGGCCGTAGACGACAATAAAATCATGCCGCCCAAGCGCGCGGAAATGAAGCAGTCGATGGAAGCGCTGATTCATCATTTCAAGCTCTACACGGAAGGCTACCGCGTGCCCGAGGGCGAAACCTATACGGCGGTGGAAGCGCCCAAGGGCGAGTTCGCCGTGTATTTAGTTTCGGACGGCGCCAACAAGCCGTACCGCTGCAAAATCCGCGCGCCGGGATTTGCGCATCTGCAAGCACTTGATTATTTAAGCAAAGGGCATATGCTGGCCGATGTGGTGGCGATTATCGGCACGCTTGACATCGTTTTCGGGGAGATCGACCGGTGAAATACATTTTACGCTGCTGCATTGCGCTTATTCTCCTTGGTTCAGCCGCCCATGCGCAGGCGCCAGCCGCCGCGCCGCAAGCGGCAGCCGGCGGTGCGCCGCAGGTGAGCCTTTGCGTCAAGGAGGAGATCCGCGGGCCGTGGAAGCTCAAGCGCGTCTTCGAAACCCCTGCGGGCGCATGGACGGAGGATCTGAACACCTACCCGCACCAATACCGCCGCTTTCTCGTTGACGGCTCCACCGATGAGGTCAAAGGCAAAAGAGAGTTCAAGCGCGCAGCCGGCATGCGCAAGGCCTTCGCCGAAATGCGCGCGCGCGCCAGCCAGCAATATGTGCTCGGCGATAAGGGGCTGCTTTATATCTATACCGGCGGCAAACATACCATGACGTATTATTGCGGGCTGGTGCGTGAAGACCGCGCGCCATACATGATCGGCGATATTGTGCTTACGCCCGCCCATTCTTCGACGTCGAAGATTTACCTCCTTTATGGCCGTCCCTTCGCGCCGCCACGCCAGGCGACGCAGTCGGGCATGCCATCCATTACGCCCGGCGCGGTACGGTAAAGCGAATCATGGCCGTCCGCACCGCTGCCGTTCCCGCGATGTCCTCCGAGGCATTCCGCTTTTCCGATGCCAACATGAGCGCGGCGCGCGCCATTATCGCGCGTTATCCCGCAGGGCGGCAAGCCAGCGCGGTCATGCCGCTGCTGGATCTGGCGCAGCGCCAGCTGGGCGGGTGGCTGACCAGGGAAGCGATGGACACGGTGGCAGAGATGCTGGATATGCCGCCGGTGCGCGTCTATGAGGTGGCAACGTTTTATACAATGTACAATCTGGAGCCGGTAGGGCGGCATGTGGTGCAGATTTGCACAACCACGCCGTGCTGGCTCAAAGGCTCCGACGCGATTGTGCAGGCGTGCGAGAAGCGGCTTGGCATCAAACTCGGCGAAACCACGCGAGACGGCGAGTTCACCCTTCGTGAGGTGGAATGCTTAGGTGCATGCGTGAATGCGCCCATGGCGCAGATCGGCGACCTTTACTACGAAGATTTGACGCCGGAAAACACCGTTGCGCTCCTGGATGCGCTGGAGCGTGGCCAGCAGCCGAAGCCCGGGCCGCAGAGCGGAAGGAAATCCAGCGAGCCTGCGGGTTAACAGGATGGAGCAGATAGCGCTCAACTCTCTCATTTTGCGCGATGCGCTTTCCCAGCTTGTTAAAAATCATGCCAAAGCCGAAAAGATGCGCGCGGAAGGAAATCAGGACGATTTCGCATCGTTCCGCACGGCGGCGATCAAGAATTTTGAGCTGACATTCGAGGTGAGCCTCAAGCTGATTAAGCGCTATTTCGAATGGGCGGCAGCGATACCGGATGAGATTGACGGCGTCAATTATCGCACATTTTTACGCATTGCTGCTGAAATCGGTTTGATCGACGATCCTTTGGAATGGGGCAGTTTCCGACAGGAACGCAATAAAGCGGTGCATGCCTATATGGAAAAGGTGGCGGAGGAAATATACGAGCGCATTCCCGTTTATATTGCGGCCTTCACCGCGCTGGCCGAGGCATTCGAGCGCCATGCACCTTAGCGATAAGGAGAAACAAATCGTCGCCGATATACTCCGCTTCTACCTGCCGGGGAAAGAAGTGCGCGCGTTCGGCTCGCGCGTGACAGGCAAATTCTTAAAGAAATTCTCTGACCTTGACCTGGTGGTTATAACCTCGGAGCGTATGCCCATGCGGGAATGGGCGCGTGTAAAGGATGCGTTCGAGCTTTCTGACCTGCCGTTCCGCGTCGATGTGCTGGATTGGGCGAGCGTATCGCCGGAGTTCAGAAAAATTATTGAAAACCGTTACGAAGTTATCCAAACTGCTAAAAATTGAATAGTTCATCGCCTTATGCTTTCCCCCCAAGACCGCATTTTCACCAACCTTTACGGCTTCGACGACTGGACCTTAAAAGGCGCCCAAGCCAGGGGGGATTGGGACAATACGCGCGCGCTTTTGGCCAAGGGGCAGGATGCCATCGTCGAGGAAGTCAAGGCGTCCGGCCTGCGCGGGCGGGGCGGGGCGGGATTTCCGACGGGGATGAAATGGTCGTTTATGCCGAAATCATCGCCGGATGGCAGGCCGTCTTATTTGGTAGTAAATGCCGATGAGGGCGAACCGGGCACCTGCAAAGACCGCGACATGATGCGGCACGATCCGCATAAGCTGGTCGAGGGCTGCTTGATCGCGGGCTTCGCCATGCGCGCGGTGGCGGCGTATATCTACATTCGCGGCGAGTTCTGGGACGAGGCGAACCGGCTGGAACACGCGATCGACGAGGCATACCGCGCCGGGTTCCTAGGCAAGAACGCCTGCGGCTCCGGCTATTCCTTCGATGTATTCGTGCACCGCGGTGCGGGCGCGTATATTTGCGGCGAGGAGACGGCGCTGATCGAATCGCTGGAGGGAAAGAAAGGCCAGCCGCGCCTGAAACCCCCGTTTCCGGCGGGCGCGGGCTTGTACGGCTGCCCGACCACGGTGAACAACGTGGAGTCCATCGCCGTGGTGCCGACGATTCTCAGGCGCGGGGCGGCGTGGTTCGCAGGGATTGGCCGCCCGCAGAATACGGGCACGAAAGTGTTTTGCATCTCCGGGCATGTCAATAAGCCGTGCAATGTCGAGGAGGAGATGGGCATCCCGCTTAAAGAGCTGATCGAGAAGCACGCGGGCGGGGTGCGGGGCGGCTGGGATAATCTGCTTGCCGTTATTCCCGGCGGGTCGTCTGTGCCGCTCTTGCCGAAAGCCATTTGCGATGAGGTGCTGATGGATTTCGATTCCTTGAAAGCCGTGAAATCCGGCCTGGGCACGGCTGCGGTGATCGTGATGGACAAGTCCACGGATGTGGTCAAGGCCATCGCGCGGCTGTCCAAATTCTACATGCACGAATCCTGCGGCCAATGCACGCCCTGCCGCGAAGGCACGGGCTGGCTGTGGCGCATGATGGAGCGGATGGTGGAGGGGAGAGCGGAGGTGGCCGAGATCGACCAGATGCTAGATGTAGCCAGCCGCATCGAAGGCCATACCATCTGCGCGCTGGGCGATGCCGCGGCCTGGCCGGTGCAAGGGCTGGTGCGGCATTTCCGCCCGGAGATCGAATGGAGGATCGGGGAATTCACCGGCAAGCGCCGCGCGGCTTGAACTTCTCCACATTTTTAGCCAGTTACTTCCACAAGGGTCATTGCGTCTGCTTTCGCCCAATGTTATGAAAAACCATTATCTTCATGCGCCGCCCGTTTTCGCCAAGGGCGGCGAATCCGCAAGAAAGAAAGGAATCTTATGGCCAAACTGATCCTGCATGTGGAAGGTGTGGACGGGCATATCGACCTGATGAACGATCGGGTGGTGGTCAAACGCCCCGGCGTCTTCAATATGTTCAAGTACGGCATCAATTCCACGCGCGAGATTCCCCTTTCGGCCATCTCGGAAGTGGTGTTCAGGAACGCCAACGCGCTCCGGCAGGGCGAAATCGAATTCGTGCGCAGCGGCAACTCGACCGATCAGCGCAGCGGAAAGAAGAAGGCCGACGGCATGGTGCGCTTCAAGAAGAAAAGCCAGGCGGAGTTCCAAGACTTAAAGGAAAAGGCGTTCGAACTGATGGCGCAACAGAAACGATAGCCCAGACCATGCCTACGCTTACCATTGACGACCAGGAAATCACCGTCGAGCCGGGAACGACAATTATTCAAGCCTGCGATCAGCTCGGCATTGAAATCCCCCGGTTTTGCTATCACGAGCGCTTGAACATTGCGGGCAATTGCCGCATGTGCCTGGTGGAGGTGGCGCCCGGCCCGCCGAAGCCGCAGGCTTCCTGCGCGCTGCCATGCGCCGATAAGATGGTGGTGAAGACCAACTCCCCCATGGTGAAGAAAGCGCGCGACGGGGTGATGGAATTTTTGCTCATCAACCACCCGCTCGACTGCCCGATCTGCGACCAGGGCGGCGAGTGCGATCTGCAGGACCAGGCGCTGCTTTACGGCGCGGGCGAAAGCCGCTACCGCGAGGGCAAGCGTGCGGTGGAAGACAAGCAGATGGGGCCGCTCATCAACACCTTCATGAACCGCTGCATCCATTGCACGCGCTGCATCCGCTTTTCCACGGAGGTGGCGGGCGTGTCGGAGCTGGGCGCGTTCGGCAGAGGCGAACATATGGAAGTGGGCACCTATGTGGAAAAAGCGCTCACTTCGGAGCTGGCGGGCAATCTGGTGGATTTATGCCCCGTCGGCGCGCTGACCTCTAGGCCGTATACATTTGCCGCGCGCCCCTGGGAGCTGAAGAAAACCGAATCCGTTGATGTGCTCGACGGGGTGGGAAGCAACATCCGCATCGATTCGCGCGGGGAGGCGGTAATGCGCATCCTGCCGCGGATCCATGAGGGCGTGAACGAGGAATGGATTTCCGATAAGACGCGCCATGCTTGCGACGGCTTGAGAGTCGCGCGGCTCGACCGGCCATACATCCGCAATGCGGAAGGAAAGCTGGTGGAGGCCAGTTGGCCGCAGGCGTTGCAGGCGGCGGCGTCCCGCTTAAGCAGCCTGCCCGGCGATCAAGTGGCGGCGCTGGCCGGAAACCTGGCGTGCAATGAGAGCTTGTATGCGCTGAAGAATCTGATGGACGCGATCGGCTCGCCGCATCTCGACTGCCGCCAGGAAGGCGCGAAGCTGCCGTTCGCCGCGCGGGCGGATTATCTGTTCAATACTACCATCGAGGGGATCGAGCAGGCGGATGTATGCCTGCTGATCGGCACCGATCCGCGCAAGGAGGCATCGCTGGTGAACACGCGCATCCGCAAGGCGCAGCGAAGAGGGACGCTGAAAGTCTATGCCATCGGGTCGCCTGCCGACTTGGGCTACGGGGCGGAATATCTCGGTAACGATCCGCGTCTTTTGAATTCCATGCTCAACCGGGCGCATCCCGCCGCGGAAGCATTCATGAAGGCAAAGAATCCCATGCTGATCCTGGGCATGGCGGCGCTGGCGAGGGCGGACGGGGCGGAAGTGTTCGCCGCCGCCAAGGCGATGGCCGAGCGGTTTAACATGGTGCGCGAGGAATGGAACGGATTCAATGTCCTGCATCACGCCGCCGCGCGCGTCGGCGCGCTGGAAGTGGGGTTCGTGCCACAAGCTGGCGGGCGCGATATCTCGGGCATCATCGAGGGCGTGCAGACGGGGCATGTCAAGGCCGTGTATCTGCTGGGCGTGGATGAGATCGACATGAGCCTGCTCGGCAAGGCGTTCGTGATTTACCAAGGCCATCACGGCGACGACGGCGCCCACCGCGCCGATGTGGTGCTGCCCGGCGCCGCCTATACCGAGAAGGACGCAACCTACACGAACACGGAAGGCAGAACGCAAGCGGCGCGGCGCGCCGTCTTCCCGCCCGGCCAGGCGCGCAGCGACTGGGCAATCCTGCGCGCGCTGTCGGAAGCGATGGGCAAAACGCTCCCCTTCGACGATTTAAACGCCTTGCGCGCAGGGATGTGGGCGAAGCACCCGCAACTCTCCAGGCTGGATGCGGTGGAGCGCGCGCCGTGGCAGCCGAGCGCGGAACGCCCGGCGCTATCCTTCCGCATCAACGCGCAAGGCTTCGAGGCGCTGATACCCAATTTTTATATGACCGATCCTATCAGCCGCGCTTCGCGGACGATGGCCGAGTGCACGCGGATGACCCTCTCCCAGC
>CAYMDD010000079.1:0-7314 GCA_964389045.1 uncultured Rickettsiales bacterium | reverse complement strand
TCTGTGCCCTGGGCCGTGCCGCACACCTTGCCGGACGCGACCTCAGGCCGGCGGGGCGGTGGCGGGCGTCACCGGCGATGTGGTGCAGATCGGCATGCTGCGCCTCTACATCCGCGAACTGAAGGAAGGCGACGGCGGATTATCGCCCAGCGGCAAGCTGGTGGCGTTCCCCAACTCCATCCTGTTCCAACCCAGCGCATTTTACAAGCACGTGCCGCAGTAATCCGCCGCAAACGCCAATTGCCCGGCATTAAAGGCGCACTCCACGCATATCGAAGCAAGAAACGCCGTTTTGCATGCCGCTTTCCGCTGTGAATTTGCATCCAAGTCCATGACCTGTGCTCCATGCTTCTGCATTTTTCATTTAAGTACTTGTTATTAAAGGATAGACTTTTTAGTTCGTGGTGCAAAACGGAACATTGTTAAGGATTTACAAGGATTTTTCACTCTCCTAAACAATTGGTTAACTTAAAGAACATTTATTCGTACCGGAAGTGGGAAAAGGCAAAAGTGCAACGACCGCAATAATAATTTACTCACCAGTATAATAATTCCGTTGCCTCCACCCGGAAGGCGCATTATGTAGGGGGTGCCAAACTTCCGAAGGAGCAAGAACCATGCCTACCCCAAGCATGTACCAGCCCCGCAAAAACCGCCGCGCGCTGTGGATTGCGCTGGCAGTCATTGCGGCAGCGCTGGCGGCATACCTGCTGTTCGGGCGCGGACAGGGCAGTGCTGAAGGCGGGTTCCAGATGCCGCCGCCCGCCGTTTCGGTGGTGGAAGTCAAGCAGGAGGACGTGCCGCTGGAATATGAATACGCCGGGCGCACCGCCGGCTCGCGCGAGGTGGAAATCCGCGCCCGCGTCAGCGGCATCCTGGAGCGTCGCGCCTACACGGAAGGGCAACGGGTGAAGAAAGGCCAGCTCCTCTTCGTCATCGACCCCGCCCCGTTTGCCGCCACCCAGGCCGAAGCCAAAGCGCGCTTCGCCCGCGCGCAAAGCGACTGGAAACGCGTGCAAGGGCTTTATAAGGAAAAAGCCGTCAGCGCCCGCGAGTATGACGAAGCGCGCGCCGCGTACGAGGAAACCAAGGCGGCGCTGCAAACCACCAGCATCAGCTTGGGCTACACTACCGTCACCGCCCCCATCTCCGGCGTCACCAGCCGGGAAGCGCTGTCGGAGGGAAGCCTGGTCACCGCCAACACCAGCCTGCTCACGCGCATCTCGCAGCTCGACCCCATCTATGTGAATTTCTCCGCCCCAGACGCCGAATTCCTCCGGCAGCGGCGCGAGATAGCGGAAGGCACGGTGACCGCCGCGGAAGGAAAGCTCCAGGCCGAAATCGTCTTCGGCGACGGAAGCGTTTACGGCGAGCCGGGCGTGATCGACTTCACCGACAGCATCATCGACCCCGCCACGGGCAGCGTCAGCGCCCGCGCGGTGGTACCGAACGAGCAGGGCGCGATCCTCCCCGGCCAGTTCGTGCGCGTGCGCTTAAAAGGCCTGATACGCCCGAACGCCATCGCCATCCCCGACATGGCCGTGATGCAAGGGCCGCAGGGCACGTTCGTCTATGTGGTGAATGAGGAGAGCAAAGCCGTCGTCCGCCCGGTGCAGCTGGGGCAGCTCAACGGCAAGCAGCGCATTGTGCTAAACGGCTTGCAGCCGGGCGATAAGGTGATTACCGAAGGCCTGATGAAAGTGAGGCCGGATGCGCCCGTCAATACCGCTCCTCCCCCCGCCCCCGGCCAAGCGCCAGCCGAAGGGAAGCAGTAAGCCCGTGTTCTCGCGCTTTTTCATCGACAGGCCGGTTTTCGCCTCCGTCCTTTCCCTCGTTATCGTCATCGCAGGCCTGATGGCGATGCGTGCGCTGCCCATCGCCCAATACCCCAACATCGTGCCGCCGGAAGTGCAGGTGACAGCCACTTACCCCGGCGCCAGCGCCGAGGTCATCGCCTCGACCGTGGCCGCACCCCTCGAACAGCAGATCAACGGCGTCAACCGCATGATTTACATCAGCTCCACCAGCTCCAATAACGGCACGCTCACCATCGAAGTGACCTTTGAGATCGGCACCGACCCCGACCAGGCCGCCATCGACGTGAATAACCGCGTGCAGGCGGCGCTACCCCGCCTGCCGGAGGAGGTGCGCAGGCAAGGCGTGATCGTCAACAAGCGCTCCAGCGCCTTCCTCCAGGTCATCACCATGTATTCGAAAGACGGCAGCCGCTCGCCGCTCTTCGTGAGCAACTATGCGCTCTTAAACGTGCTCGATGAGCTGAAGCGCATCCCCGGCGTGGGCGAGGCGATTCTTTTCGGCGCGCGCGATTATTCCATGCGCGTGTGGCTGAGGCCGGACAAGCTCGCCCAATACCGCATGACGCCTGCCGACGTGGCGAACGTCATCCGCGAGCAGAATTCGCAGTTCGCCGCCGGCGCGTTCGGCAGCGAGCCGATGGACAACCCGCAGGCCTTCACCTACACCGTGACCACGCAAGGGCGGCTGGTGACGGAGGAGGAATTCGGCAACATCATCCTACGCTCCGACGCAAACGGCGCGACACTGCGGTTGAGGGACGTCGCCCGCATCGAGCTGGGCGCGCAGGATTATTCTTTAAGCGCCAAGTTCGACGACAAGCCCGCCGTGGGCATCGGCCTCTTCCTCCAATCCGGCGCGAACGCGCTCGATACCACGGCAGCCGTGGGCAAGCGCATGGAGGAACTTTCGCAGCGCTTCCCGCCGGGCGTGGATTATTCGCTGCCCTTCGACACCACGCGCTTCGTGCGCATCTCCATTGAGGAGGTGGTCAAGACGTTCGTTGAGGCCATTTTGCTGGTGGTGCTGGTGGTGTTCCTCTTCTTGCAGAATGCGCGCGCCACGCTCATCCCCGTGCTGGCCGTGCCCGTCTCGCTGATCGGCACGTTCGCGGGCATGTACCTGCTCGGCTTCTCCATCAACCTGCTTACCCTTTTCGGCATGGTGCTCGCCATCGGCATCGTGGTAGATGACGCGATCGTCGTCTTGGAAAACGTTGAGCGCCTGATGACGCAGGAAGGCTTATCCCCCCGCGAAGCGAGCATTAAGGCCATGGAGCAGGTGACGGGGCCGGTGATTGCCATCGTGCTGGTGCTCTGCGCGGTGTTCGTGCCGGTGGGATTCTTAGGCGGCATGACGGGCGAGATGTACAAGCAGTTCGCCATCACCATCGCCGTCTCGGTGGCCATCTCCGGCTTCGTGGCGCTCACCCTCACGCCTGCCATGTGCGCGGCGCTCCTGAAGCCCACCCACGCCGAGCCGGGGCGCTTCTTCCGCTGGTTCAACCGCAGCTTCGAGCGGGTGACGAACGGGTATCTGACGGGCGTTCATTTCCTGCTGAAGCGCGCCCTGCTCGGCCTGGTGCTGTTCGCGGGCTTCATCGCCATCACCGTCTCGCTCTATAATAGCCGCCCTACCTCGCTGGTGCCGGACGAAGACCAGGGTTATGTCATCTACGCTGCCTTTCTCCCTCCCGGCGCAGCCTTGAGCCGCACCAAGGCGGTGATGGACGAGATGACGGCAAGGATCTTGCAGCAGCAGCCCGCCGCGCACGCCGTTTCCTTCGCAGGGCTGGACGGGCTTTCCTTCTCGAACAAAACCAATTCCGGCATTGCCTTCGTAACCTTGAAGCCCTGGGACGAGCGCACCGCGCCGGAGGCGGACGCGCGCAATTTCTATAAATCCCTGATGGGGCTGGGCGCGGACATCAAGGACGCCTTCATCCTCTCCTTCAACCCGCCGCCGATCACGGGCAGCAGCACCACCGGCGGGTTCGAGATGTTCTTGCAGAACCGCGCGGGCGCGGATTCCAAAACCATCGCCGCGGATGTCGGCAAGTTTCTGGAAGCCGCCGGCAAACGCCCGGAGCTGGCGGAGCTGCGCACCACGCTCGATGTCGGCGTGCCGCAGTACTTCGTCGATCTCGACCGCGAGAAAGCTAAGGCGCTCGGCGTGCCGATCCAGGATCTGTTCGCCACCATGCAGAGCACCTTCGGCAATTACTACATCAACGATTTCACGCTCTACGGGCGCATCTTCCGCGTGTCGCTCCAGGCGGAAGCGGAATTCCGCGAAAAGCCGGAGGATTTGCGCCACGTCTTCGTGCGCTCCGATAAGGGCGAGATGATCCCACTCGACACGCTGGTGCGCATCGAGCGCGTCATCGGCCCCGACCTGGTGGACCGCTTCAACGTTTTCCCTGCCGCGAAAGTATCCGGCGCGGCGGCGGCGGGCTATAGCTCCGGCCAGGCGCTCAAAGCGGTGGAAGAAGTGGCCGCGCAGGCGCTCTCCACCGATTACAGCGTCGGCTGGGTCGGCCCCGCGTACCAGGAAAAGCGCGTCGGCGGCGCCGCGGCGATTGCCTTTATCTTCGGCATCATCATGGTGTTTTTAATCCTTGCCGCGCAGTACGGGCGCTGGCTGCTGCCCCTCTCGGTGCTGATGGCCGTGCCGTTCGCCGTCTTCGGCGCGGTGCTCGCCATCACCTTGCGCGGCATCAACAACGACGTTTATTTCCAGGTCGGCCTGCTGACGCTGATCGGCTTGGGCGCCAAAAACGCCATCCTCATCGTGGAGTTCGCCGTATTGCAGCGCAAGGAAGGCCAATCGCTGATGCAGGCCGCAAGCGAAGCGGCGCATTTGCGCTTCCGCCCCATCGTGATGACCTCGCTCGCCTTCATCCTAGGCTGCCTGCCGCTGGCCATCAGCAGCGGGGCAGGCTCGGCCTCCCGCCATTCCATCGGCACCGGCGTCATCGGCGGCATGCTGGCGGCCACCGCCATCGCCACTTTCTTCATCCCGCTTTTCTACGCGCTGATTGCAGGCCTAGCCGAGCGCTGGGAGCAGCGACGGCAGCGGAGGGCGCATCATGCGTAACCTCGCGCTCGCTTTGCTGGCAGCCGCGTCTCTCTCGGCCTGCGCCGTGGGGCCGGATTATGAGCGGCCTGCATTCGAGATGCCCGATTTCTGGCCGTGGAGCGGGGCGAAATCCGCCAAGGCCGAATCGCCGCAATTCATCTCCGCCTGGTGGACATATTTCGACGACCCGGCGCTTACCTCCTTCATCGAAGAAGGGCTTGCCGCCAATACCGACCTGGCCGTGGCCGCGGCCAGGGTTGCGCAAGCGCGGGCAATCCTCACCAGCCGCGAATCCGCTCTCTACCCCACGCTTTACGGCCAGGGCAACGCCATCCGCACAAGAAACAGCGGCGAAAGCCGCTTCTCCGGCTTCGCCCCCAGCACCAAGCCGTATAACGATTTCGGCTTCGCCGCCATCCTCGATTACGAGCTGGATTTATGGGGACGCCTGCGCCGCGCCTCCGAATCCGCCCGCGCGCAGCTGCTCTCTTCGCAAGCCAACCGCGACGCCGTGCAGCTGGCCGTGGCGAGCGACATTGCAGGCAGCTACTTCAACCTGCTCAACCTGGAAGCGCAAACCCTCGTCACCGAAAACACCATCCGCTCGCGCGAAGCGGCGTTCGAATACCAGAGCGCGCAATACCGCTACGGCGCTGCCACCGGCCTGACTCAAGCGCAGGCGCAGGCCGAGCTGGCTGCCGCCAAAGCGCAGCTGCCGCTGCTCCTGCAAGCCCGCCAAGAGCAGGAAACGGCGTTTGGGCTGCTGCTCGGACGCTCGCCGAAGGACATCGCCCAAGGCATCTCGCTGGGCAATAAGCCGCTCGGCGCGGATAAAGACAAAGCCTTGCAGTTGGACGCGCTGCCGGAGGTACCCGCCGCGCCGAACAACATCCCCTCCACGCTTCTGGAGCGCCGCCCGGATATTCAAGCCGCCGAGCAGGCCTTGATCGCCGCCAACGCCGACATCGGCGTGGCCAGAGCCGATTATTTCCCGCGCGTCTCGCTCTCCGCGCTCATCGGCTTGAGCGGCAGCGAAACCAACCGCGTCTTCCAATCGGCGGCGCGGCGCTGGCAGTTCGGCGCCGACTTCACCACCCCCATCATCGACATCGGGCGCATCGCTTCGAATATAGAAGGCGCGGAAGCCAGGCGCGATGAGGCGCTGGCGCGCTACAGCCGCACCGTGGCGGGCGCGTTCAAGGAAACTTTGGATGCCATGGCGGCGCAAGCTACCGCCCAGGCGCGCGCGCTGGCGCAGGAAGAGCATGTCCGCGCGCGCGCTGAAGCCTTGCGGCTGGCGGGCTTGCGCTATGATGCGGGCTACTCGAATTACCTGGAAGTGCTCGATGCGCAGCGCTTCCTCTACGCCGCGCAAGTAGAGCGCATTACCGCGCGGCGCGACAAGCTCACGGCTGCCGTGGGCGTGTTCAAAGCCATCAGCGGCGGCTGGGAAGCTCAGTAGCCGCCCTGCTTGCGGACTTTCCGCAGCAGCGCGCGCATCCTGGCTTCCTCCGGCGCCTCGATCATCGAATCGCCGATATGGCCGCGCTCCAGCTTGTCGCCCGTTTGCGCGGCGGACATGATATCGCTGTCGTTCTTGGTGCCGTGCCTCACAACGCCTCCCCGTCGGTATACATCGGCGGGCTGCTGGGATCGTCCGGCGGCGTGGGCACGCTGCCTTTGTTGGCGTCGGGGCGGTCTTCGGCAGGGATGGATTTAAGCTTGTCCTTCGGGGTCATGGCTTTGCTCCTTTGATAGTTTCTCAACCAAACCAACTTATGCTGGCTGCCGTAAGACTGAAACAGGCGGCAGCGGCGAAACAGATAAAGCCGCGCTAAAAATCGCCTTCGGCCACCTGGTAGCACGGGATGCCCGCCTGCCGCCACATTTTCACCACCTTGTCGCGGTCGTCGAACACGCAGAGAATGCGTTCCCTGGGGATCCGGCCTCCATCCACCCACCCGATTTTTAAGATATTATCGGCTGTGTAATCCCCTTCCTTGCGCATGATGAGCCTATGATGCGGCACACGATAGCGCTCAAGCCACGCTTCGGTTTGCGCCCGCACCTCATCGCTCCTGCCGGAGACGATCCAGATGGCGTAATGCGCGTGCAGCGTGCGCAACAGCGCGATCAGCGGCTCGTTCGGCGCGTCGTCCGTGCAGGCAGCAAAGAAATCGCGCCAGCGCTTTTTCTTCCCCTCCACATGGTGCCGCCGGTGCTCGATCAGCGCCAGCGTGCCGTCAAGATCGAACAGGATGATGTCTTTTGCGGTCATGATGGCAAGAATACGCTTCACAGCGATAAGCGCGATATGCTATTTGAGACTGAGTTCCTTGCGAATCATTCGCATTCTCTTCCCCAACCGGAGCCTGCCGCCATGAAACGATATTTTCTCCTCGCCGCGTCCCTCCTCTTCAC
>CAYMDD010000078.1:0-7370 GCA_964389045.1 uncultured Rickettsiales bacterium | reverse complement strand
GGTGTTTTATGACCTACATTGACGGATTCGTGCTGCCCTTGCCGAAGGACAAGCTGGAGGACTACCGCGTTATGGCCGAGATGGCCAAAGTGGTGTGGACGGAACACGGCGCGCTCGATTACAAGGAATGCGCCATCGACGACGACCGCGTCGAAGGCATGCGCACGTTCGCCGAGACGGCGGCGGCGAAGGCGGACGAGACGGTTGTCTTCGCCTATATCGCCTACCGCGACCGCGCGCACCGCGACGAAGTCAATGCCAAGGTCATGGCCGACCCGCGCCTCCAGGAATCGTGCAAGGAAGGCAATATGCCGTTCGATGTTAAACGCATGGCCTACGGCGGGTTCAGCGTGCTGGTGGACGGCAGTAAACTTTAGAAAAAGCGTATTCCGTGCAATGGAATGGAACGCCTATCCCAGGCCGAAATCACTGTTGCCAAAACGCGAGGCCGGGCTGGTGAGCTGTTCTTCGCGCAAGCGCGCGATAATATCCGGATCCGCCAAAGACTCCCTGGCGCTATCCTGCCCGCTTGCGTTTAAGCCGTTTTGCAGCGTCAGCTCGTGCACTTTTCTATCAATTACCTTTTTGTCTTTTCTCGATAATGCATCGTATTTCTCACCCATGATTCCTCCCAGCTTCAATGGTTAATGCAGACTACACTTCTTTATGCTTTGCGTCCACCTATTATAATCTGTAGTTTTTTCAATACCATCCATCATAATAACCGTAAAAAGGACTTTTTATGAAACCGCTTATTCCCTACCTTTTCTTCAATGGCAATTGCCGCGAGGCAATGGAGTTCTACAAGGACTGCTTCGGTGGCGAGCTGGCGTCTATGCCCTATAGCGAAGCCCCTCCCGGCAACCAGTGCGGCGACGGCGACAAGGACAAGATCATGCACGCCATGCTTACCTCCGGGGAGTTGACGCTGATGGCATCGGACAACCCCATGGCAGCGCCTATTCTCGGCGATAACGTGCACATCAACATCAACTGCGACACGCTCGATGAGATTGAGACCGTGTTTAAACGTTTAAGCGCCGGCGGCAATGTGGTGCAGGCCTTGCACGACGCTTTCTGGGGTTCGCGCTTCGGCATGCTGACCGACAAGTACGGCTTCCGCTGGATGCTGAACTGCCAGCTGAAAAAATGAACTATTTAGCGGTTATTCGCTAGGGGCTGATAAATGAATGGGCGGTACAGCGGCGGCGGGATGTTACTTCCCTGTTGCCGCGCCACATTCAGCCACGCGCCTTTAGCAGCCTGCACCTCGTGCAGCGCTTCCTCAGGCGTGGCACCAAAGGCGCTGCAACCCGACAGATCGGGAATATCGGCGATGTAACCGTTATCTTGCTCGCTGTAGAAAATATTGATGTGATAGTCTTTCATAACCTAATGTATCCGCATGCAGCTTACCGCTTTTTAGCCGCATCAACCATTTATCGGTTTTCATTCCACCTTAATCTCTATGCAGCATGGTGCCCGCGCCGTATTTGGTGAAGGCTTCGATCAGCAGCACATGGGGGAGCCTGCCGTCGAGGATGTGTGCGGCTTCCACGTCGTTCTCCAAGGCATGGATGCAGGTTTCCACTTTGGGAATCATGCCGCCGGTGATGGTCTTGTCCTTGATGAGCTTATGCGCCTCGCGCAGGTTCAGTTCGCTGATGACTTTCCGCTCTCCCCCTTCGTCGATGAGAATACCCGGCACGTCCGTCAGGATCATCAGCTTGGCGGCGGCGATGGCGGCGGCGATGGCGCCTGCGGCGGTGTCGGCGTTGATGTTGTAAGTCTCTCCCCCCGCCCCGATGCCGATGGGGGCGATAACGGGGATGATGTGCGAATCGGCGAATTCATCCAGCAGATCGGGGCGGATGCACACCGGCTCGCCGACGAAGCCTAAATCCAGTATCTTCTCGATATTCGAATCCGGGTCGGCCTTGCTGCGGCGGAGCTTCCGCGCCTCGATCAGATTGCCGTCCTTGCCGGAAATGCCCACCGCCACACCGCCGGCGGCATTGATCTCGGAGACGATCTGCTTGTTGATGGAGCCGGCCAGCACCATCTCCACAATTTCCACCGTCGCCTCGTCCGTCACGCGCAGGCCGTCGATGAAGGAGCTTTGGATTTTCAGGCGCTCCAGCATCCGCCCGATCTGCGGCCCTCCGCCGTGGACAACGATAGGGTTGATGCCCACCTGTTTCAGCATCACGATGTCCTCGGCGAATTTGCGCGAGAGCTTAGGGTCGCCCATGGCCGCGCCGCCGTATTTCACCACGAAATTCTCTTTCGAGAACTGGCGCATGTAGGGCAGCGCGTTGCTCAACGTCTCCGCCGTGTCGATCATGGTGTCGGGCGTGGCGATGGGGCGGGTTTTCATGGGCGGTCTTGTCCACTCGGCTGGATCATGCCCCGTATCTGCGCTTATCCTTGAACAATGTCAAGGATTCGGCGTGCTTGCTTAATGCATTGCGAAAATCATTCATTTTGCGATGATCCTTTTCGTTCATGGTGCCTTCACCTGAATTACCGCATGGATCGCGGTAGTGCTCCGTTTGCGGTTTTTTAAGGATAACCGCTGCCCTTCTACCACTTCAAGGAGAAGGAATGAATGTGGAAGGCATGAAAATCGCCATCAGCCCACAGGATAACGGGCATGACGTGACCTTAAGCAACGGCACCGACCGCAAGGTCGTGTACACGCTTCAGGACCAGTTGCCTTTAATTATGGGCGAACTTCGGCGCGGCGAGGAAAAGACGTTTTTCGTCGCCTCGCTCGACTCCGGCAAACCACGCCATCTCCTGTTCAGCCATTGCCTCGGAAAAGTGAAGATCGGCTGAACGTCGTCATCGCCCCGCTCCGGTATAAGGAGCGAGGCGATTTTTTCATTTGCTTAACTGCGCAACTTCCGCCCGTAAACTCTCAATTCCCTCGCCGTTCTCGGCACTAGTCATAAACAATTCCGGGTGCGCGGCGGGGCGGCGGTTGACGTGTTCGGCGACGTTGCTCAACGCTTTCTCCCCTTCTTTCGCTTTCAGCTTGTCCGCCTTGGTGAGCACCAGCTGGTAGGACACCGCCGCCTCATCCAGCATGTCCATGAATTCTTCGTCCGGCGGCATGATGCCGCGGCGGGCGTCGATCAGCAGGAATACGCGCGCCAGATTCGCGCGCCCGCGCAAATAATCGCGGATCAGGCCTGTCCATTCGCGCACCTGTTGTTTGGACACTTTGGCGAAGCCGTAGCCGGGCAAATCCACCAGCATCAGCTTTTCCCCCAGGAGAAAGAAATTGAGCTGCTGGGTGCGGCCAGGCGTGTCGGAGACGCGGGCGAGCGCTTTCCTGCCCGTCAGCGCGTTGATGAGGCTCGACTTGCCCACGTTCGAACGCCCGATGAAGGCGATTTCGGGATGGGTGGCGGGCGGAATGATCTCGAGCGTATTCGCCCCCGCCACGAAGCGGCACTCGCCCGCGAACAGCTTGCGCCCCGCCTCAAAAGCCTCGCTCATGCCGCGGCGTTCGCCGCCTTGCCCTTGGCCTTGGGATGGGCATGGAGCTTACGGGTGATGACCCATTGCTGAATGATGCCGAGAATGTTGCTCCAGATCCAGTAGATCAGCAGGCCCGCGGGCATGGTGACGAAGAACACCAGGAAAATATAGGGCAGATATTTCATGATCTTCGCCTGGGTCGGATCGGCAGGCTTGGGCTGCTGCGCCATCTGGATCACCATCGTGATGCACATGAGGATGGGCAGGATGCCCAGCTGCACGCCCCCCGGCGGCGTCCACGGGATCAGACCGAACAGGGTGAAGAGATTGCTGGAATCCATCGCAGACAAGTCGCGGATCCAGCCGTAAAACGGCGCGTGGCGCATCTCGATGGTGACGAACAGCACCTTGTAGAGCGCGAAGAAAATCGGCATCTGGATCAGGATCGGCAAGCAGCCGGAGGCGGGGTTGATCTTCTCTTTTTTATAGAGCTTCATCACCTCCTGTTGGAATTTGAGCTTGTCGTCGGGATAGCGCTCTTTGAGCGCCATCATCTGCGGCTGGAGGTCGCGCATCTGGGTGCTGGCCTTATAGGCCTTGTTGGCGAGCGGGAACATCACCAGCTTGATGATGACGGTCAGCAGCATGATGGCGAGGCCGAAATTGCCGAGCAGCACGTAGAAGCTGTTGAGCGCCAGGAAAATAGGCTTGGTGAGGAAGTAGAGCGTACCTAAATCCACCGCGCGGTCGAACAGCGGCACCGGCGCGCCGGCCTTGCCTTCCGTGTAGCGGTCGAGCACGGTGATTTCCTTGGCGCCCGCGAAGAAGCGCAAGCCTTGTGAGGCCTGCTGCCCCGGTGCAACGGCGATGGCCTCGCCCATCGCGTCGGCCTGGTAGCGGTCGGCGTCCTTGCTGCGGTAGTAGCTGAAATTCCCGGCGAATGCGCGGTCGGGGATCAGCGCGGTTAGCCAATACTTATCGGTGAATCCCAGCCAGCCCTTGGCTTGCGGGTAGGCCTGCTTGCCGCTGTCGCGGATTTTTTCGTATTGCAGCTCGGTCAGGCCGCTTTCCACCACGCCAAGCGGCCCTTCGTGCAGGATATAGATGTGCTGGCCGGTATCCTCGTATCCGCGGTTAATCAGCGCGTACGGGGCGACGCGGATTTCCTGGGAGCTTGCATTTTCCACCGACCGTTCAAAGCTGAACATGTAGTTTTCGTCCACGCTCAACACGGTCTTGAACCGCACGCCCTGGCCATTGTCCCAGGTCAGCGTGACGGGCGCGCCGGGTTTCAGCTCGGTGCGGTCGGCCTTCCACTCGGCGTCGGCGCCGGGGGTGCGCGTTCTGCCGTCCGCCGACGCCCAGCCCGTTTCCATAAAATAGGGCAGGCCTGCGCCTGCGGGCGCTTTGGGATCCGCCCCGTCGCCTGCGGGCGACGGCGTCTGCGCGGCGGTGTCCTGGCCTTTGGGCCGCTGGCCGGAGGGCGTCAGCAGCTTCACCGCCGGACTTAAAGGATCCAGCTCGGTGCGGTACTTGGCAAGGGTCAGATCGTCGAAACGAAGGCCTTTCAAGGAGATGCTGCCCTGAAGCGAAGGGGTATTGACCGTCACGCGCGGCGCGGGCGCGGCAGGGCGCTCAGGTTCAGCGGCGCGGGCGCTTTCGGCTTCCGCCTTGGCTGCCGCCTGTTGCTCTTTGAGCGTCTGGCGCTTTTTATGGATCTCGGCGGCTATTTGCGCCTGCGCCAATTGCTGCCGCTTCGGGATTTCCACAAAATACTGCCAGCCGATAATCAATATCGCCGAGAGCACGCCCGCGAGGATCAGGTTTTTGCGGTCTTCCGGGTTGATGCCGGATTTCATCATGGTTTTACACTTTCGCTTAGGACTGCCTGCGGCACCGGGTCAAAACCTTCGCCGCCCCACGGGTGGCAGCGCAGGAGCCTTTTTGCTGCAAGCCTGCCGCCTCTGCGCAGCCCATGCACCGCGATAGCCTCTTCCGCGTAATGCGAGCAGGTGGGCATGTACCGGCAGCACGTGCCGCACAGCGGCGACAGCAGCCATTGGTAAAGGCGGATCAGACCGAGCAGCGCGGAGGTGAGGAAGGATCGCATGGTGGTTGTTTCAAGCCTTGCTTTCTTTAAGCGCCTTCTTGGCGTCCGTCAACGGCCTGGGCGCCACGCGCCCGACGCGGGGAAGCGCGAATTGCAGATCGCGCAGCAGGTGCGCGAAGGGGCACTCCAGGGCGGCGTGGCGCGCGATCAGCACGTAGTCATGTCCCGGCAGGCCTGCCTGCGGCAGCACTTCCCGTGCAGCGGCGCGCAGGCGGCGCTTGATGCGGTTGCGCTTGACGGCGTTGCCGAGCTTTTTGGTGACGGTGTAGCCGATGCGCAAGCGAGGCGGATCGAACGGGCGCGGCAGCATCAGCAGGATAAAGCTCGAGGTCACGAATTTATGGCCGGAGGCGTTGAGGTCGAGAAAATCGGCGCGTTTTTTGATCGTTTCCACGGCGGCGCAGAGATGCCGTTAGAATATAGCTTGTATTTTAAGCGCTTAAGCGCTTGCGCCCCTGCGCGCGGCGCGCGTTCAGCACTTTGCGTCCGCCCACGGTGGCCATGCGGGCGCGGAAGCCGTGACGGCGCTTGCGCACGATTTTGCTCGGCTGGTAGGTGCGTTTCATGGGGATAACCTGTTTTTGTTGCGCTTTTTATCGTTTAAAGAGGGGTGCTTATAAACCACGCCGGAGGGCTTGTCAACTAGGCGAAAAGAGGAGAAAATCGATTCAAGCGCAACGATTATTATAGGATTTTTAAATGTTATCCCTTAATCTTTCAAAAGCATATGCCTGATTAATTCTTATTAATTCCTTAAAAATTGATGTTCAGCTATCTTCGCGTTTTCTCCCTGGTAAGCTACCTAGCGGTGCTGATGATTGCCGGGCTGGTGAGCATCTATTTCCGCTCGCTCGCCAGCAAAGATTTAAAGACGATGGCGGAGCGCGGGAACGTCATTCTGGCGCAGAGCTACGGCGCCACCGTCTGGCAGGCGCACCGGCAGGCGGGCGCCCAGGCGCCGCTGGGGCAAGGACAGGCTCCGGCAGCCTCCGAGAAACTGGCGAAAGATTCCACGCACTTTTTCCGCAGCCTGTCGCAGCCGTGGGTGACTGTTTACAGCGCTGCCGGCCAGCCGATATACACCACCCGCGCCAGCCCCACGGCGCTCACCACCATCAACAGCGAAATCGCGCAGATCCGCTCCACCCGCAAGCCGGTGGAAAGCGAACTGACGCAGAGCGTCACCACGGACAACGCGAAGGAGACGGTCTATGTGCGGAGCCTGATCGCCATCCCGTCCGCCGCCAGCCCGGAGGCGTATGTCGAGATCTTCACCGGCATCACCGCCCAGTGGCAGAAATTGGTCCTGCTGCAATGGGTGGCGTCGGGCGGCATCGTCACCGTGTTCTGCATCCTGATCTGGATTCTGGTGCTCACCTCGAAAAAGGCGGAGGAAATCATCGCCCGCCAGCATGAGGCGAACATGGAGCTGGCCGCCGCCGCAGCCAGCGCCCAGGCGGAGAACCAGGCGAAGTCGCTGTTCCTCGCCAATATCAGCCATGAGCTGCGCACGCCGCTCAATGCCATCATCGGCTTTTCGGAGATCATCAAGAACGAGCTGATGGGCACGGTGGACAACCCCAACTACCAGAATTACATCAACGATATCCACGCCTCCGGCGTGCACCTCTTGAGCCTCATCAACGATATCCTCGATTTCTCCAAGATCGAGGCCGGCAAGCTCGACATGGAGGTAAGCGAAGTCAATGCCAACAAGACGGTGCATAACTGCCTGCGCCTGGTGCTGCCCCGCGCCGAAACCGGCGAGGTGAAG
>CAYMDD010000077.1:4876-7465 GCA_964389045.1 uncultured Rickettsiales bacterium | reverse complement strand
GGTACAGCGCGCGGTCGGCATGCTCAAGCAGCTTTTCGGTGTCCTCCGCCTGTCCTGCCGCGCGGGTGACGATGCCGATGCTGACGCCGACCTCGCAGGTGTGGCCGGAGAGCGTAAACGGCTCGGAAACCGCATCGATGATTTTTTGCGCCACGGTGGCGCAGTCGCGCGAAGATTGCATGTCCTCGATCAGCACCGCGAACTCGTCTCCGCCGAAGCGCGCCACCGTATCGTACGGGCGGAGCGAGCGCTGGAGACGGACGGCGGTTTCCTTAAGCAGCCTGTCGCCCACCCCGTGGCCGAACGTATCGTTGATATGCTTGAAGCGGTCGAGATCGAGGAAGAGCACGCCGACGTCGCGGCTTAAGCGGTCGGCGCGGGATAAGGCTACGTTCAAGCGGTTTTCGAACAGCGGGCGGTTGGCCAGGCCGGTGAGCTTGTCGAAATTGGCCTGCTCGATCAGCTCATGCTCGAAGCGCTTGCGCTGCACGGCGTAATGGAGCGCGCGGAGCACGTCCTGCCCCTTCACCTGGCCTTTGACCAAATAGTCCTGCGCGCCTTTTTCGACTGCTCTGAGCGCCGCCTGGCTGTCGTCCAGCGAGGTGAGGATCACGATAGGGAGCACAGGTTTCAACTGCTGTAGGGTCAAAAGCGCGGAGAACTCCGCCGCATCGGGCAGCGAAAGGTCGAGCAGCGCCACGTCGAATTCCTGGCTTGAAGCGGCGTGCACGGCCTCCTCAAGCGTGCGCACATGCGTGAAGCGGCATCCTGCGCCGTTTTCCGCGGCTTGGATGGCGTTTTCCAAGAGATGCGCGTCGGTTTCGGTATCCTCCACTAAAAGCACGCTTAAACCATCCGTGAATGCGAGCGCCGAAACTGCGCGGGGCTTGGCTTGCAGCGGAGCGGTTTCGGCATTGGGCAGCGTCAGGCAGAAACTGGTGCCTTTGTCTTTTCGAGAGCGTACCGTCAGCAAGCCGCCGTGCCGCTCGGCGATGCGCCGCGCCACGGCCAGCCCCATGCCGATGCCGGGATATTCCCGCTCAGTATGGAGCCTGCGGAACAAGTCGAAGATTGCCGGCTGATGCGCATCCGCAATGCCGATGCCATTGTCTTCCACCGCGATCTGCCAGTTATTGCCGGACGCTTTTGCGCGGACGCGGATGCTCGGCGCCTGCCCCGGCGCATGATAGGTGAGCGCATTGTCCAGCAGCGCGGTAAAAAGCATATGCATCTGCGCGGCATCTGCGCGGACGCACGGCAAGCTTTCAACATTGATCTGCGCGCCCGTTTGCTCAATCTTGAATTTCAACTTCTCCAAGCAGCTTGCGATCACCTCCGCCATTTCCACAGGCGCGAAATCTCCCCCTTGCGTATCGACGCGCGAATACTGCAGCAAGCCTTCGAGCATCGCCTCCATTTTTTCGCTGCTGCTTAAGACAAAATCGAGATATTGCTTGCTTTTGCCGTCCAGCTGGTCTGCGCCGTTCCGGGCAAGCAACTCGGAAAAACTCACCACCGCACGCAGCGGCGTGCGTAAATCGTGCGCCACGCTGTTGACCCATTGCCGGAACCGCTCGTTTTCCGGTATCGTTTCGCCCCAAGATGGGACGACGGGAGAAATGCTTGCCTTGGCTGTCATGCGCTTTCCTTTATGCATGTCGAATTATTTTTAACCATTCCAGTGTAGAAAAGCTGTTTTCTTACAAGGCAATGTCATAAAAAATGCATTTCCATATAACATCATTATCCAGGCGGAGATAAAATAGGCGCATGGTGTGTGATCTATAGCCTGATTGCATATTATTTAACAATTGCAATTTATAATAGCATCTAACTTTAATCCTTCTCCCTTAGAAAAGGGGCGTTCTATGCTGAAGTCCAACGCTTACTCCAATGCCTCTGTTGTGCCGTACGACACCTCAGCATTGCATAATGACTGGTACATTCAGGCGATGGAGCAGTTGATCGACGTGGTGCAAGAACTCTCGCAGGCTAAGGATTACGATTCGATCGCTGCTATCATCCGGGAAGCGGCACGCTCGCTCACCCATGCCGACGGCGCGACGTTTGTGCTGAAAGACGGAGATCAATGCTATTATGCGGAAGAAAACGCTATCAGCCCGTTATGGAAAGGCATGCATTTCCCGATGGAGGCCTGCGTAAGCGGCTGGGTGATGCAAAACGCTCAGACAGCGGTAATCGAGGATATCTATAACGATCCGCGCGTACCGGTGGAGGCGTATCGGCCCACCTTCGTCAAGAGCATGGCAATGGTGCCGATCCGCAGGAATTCCCCCATCGGCGCCCTCGGTAATTACTGGGCGGAGCGGCATACGCCTAGTGCTGAGGAACTCTCGATCCTGCAGGCGCTGGCCGACACCGCCTCCGTCGCCCTGGAAAACGCGCAGCTCTACGAAGATTTGAAGACGAAGATGCGCGCGCTTCAGGAATCGAATTATGAATTGTCCCGTTTCGCCTGGGTCGCCTCGCATGACCTGCGCGAACCCTTGCGCACCATCGCCACGCAGGTAGAGATGCTGGACCGGCGCTGCAAAGACCAGCTGGATGAGCGCGCCCGCACCTATATCC
>CAYMDD010000077.1:2470-4866 GCA_964389045.1 uncultured Rickettsiales bacterium | reverse complement strand
TATATCCGCACCGTGGTGCAAAGCACCGAGCGGCTGCAGAAGCTGGTCAACGATCTGCTGGTCTACGCCCAAGCCGAGAAAATCGAGGATTTCGCGGAAGTGCACCTGCCGAAAGTGATGCTGGAGGCGTGCACCGATTTGCAAGCCGCCATCGAGGAAAGCGGCGCTGACATCAGTTGCGGGAAACTGCCCTACGTGCAGGGAAACGCGGCGCTGCTCACCCGCGTATTCCAAAACTTGCTGGCCAACGCCATTAAATTCCGCGTGAAGGGCGTCACCCCTTGCATCCGCGTTTCCTGCGACCGGGAGGGGGCGGAATGGGTGATTTCCATCGAGGATAACGGCATCGGCATCGAGCCAGCCTACCGGCAGCGCATTTTCGGGCTGTTCCAGCGCCTGAACACGCAGGATGAATACGCAGGCTCCGGCATCGGCCTTGCCACCTGCAAGAAGATCATCGAGTTGCACGGAGGCCGCATCTGGGTGGAAGCGGCGCCGGAGCATGGCAGCGTGTTTTATTTCACGTTGCCGGTTATTTACGCAAAAGAGGAACAGGAGTAAGACGCATGAATATTCTTCTGGTCGAAGACAATCGCTCGGATGCGATGCTGCTTAAGGAGTTTTTCTCCGAAAAGGAGAACACTCCCGAAATTCATTGGGTGACGGACGGGCATGACGCGCTGGATTACCTTTACGGCCAGAATCAATACGCCGGCGCGGAAAGGCCGGACGTCATCCTGCTCGATTTAGGCCTGCCGCGCATCAGCGGCTACGATGTGCTGAGAGAGGTCAAGAAAAAGCCGCCTTACGCCGATATCCCCGTGATTATCCTCACCACTTCCTGCAGCCCGCTGGATAAAAACCAGTGCATGGCGCTTGGCGCCGACCGGGTGATGTCCAAGCCGCAGAATTTAAAGGAGTATGAAAGCCTGGTCGACAAGTTGATGTTGGAGGAGCTGCCGCGGCTGGTTAACCATAACGGCAACGCGCATTTGAAAAACAGCGCTTAATGATCGTGGATTACAGCGGCGGATGCAGTTATCATCCGGCGTAATGGTTAACGTTCTCACCTCAACCCAGGGATCGCCCCAACCGGCGCTTACGCATTTACGCGCCCGGCGTGAAGTGATTTTTAAGGAATTTTTAGGCGGCGGCGCGGTGGAGGCGCTGCTGGCGGCGTTAAGCGAGGCGATGGATGCGTTCATCACAAGCCTTGCGGACGGAGGTATTTCCGGCCTCTCCGTCATCGCCGTAGGCGGGTATGGCAGAAGAGAGCTGTTTCCCTTCTCCGATATCGATATTCTTTTCCTCTATGATGGCACAGGCATGCATGCGGAGCAGGCAGCCAAACATGCGGAACGCGTGCTGTACCCGTTATGGGACACCGGCCTTAAAGTCGGTCATGCGGTGCAGTCGCTGGAAGAAGCCCTGGCTTTCGCGGAAAAAGACACCGCCAACTGCACCAGCCTGCTCGACGCCCGGCTGGTCGCAGGCGAAGAAAGCCTTTTCGATACGCTGATGGAGCGCTTCCGCGCGGAAATCGTGGCGCCGCGCCAGCTGGCGTTCGTGGAGGCCAAGCTCGCCGAGCGCGACGCCCGCCACCAGCGCTTCGGGGATTCGCGCTATCTGCTGGAGCCGAATATCAAAGAGAGCAAGGGAGGCTTGCGCGATCTGCATACGCTCTACTGGCTGGCGGTGCACAGCTACGGCGTACGGCATGTGAAAACGCTGGTGGAAAAGGGGCTTCTCAAAGAAGAGGAATACGCAATTTACGCCGCCGCTTACCACTATCTGAGTCATTTGCGCGCGCATATGCATTTGATTGCGGGGAAGCCGGAGGAACGGCTGACTTTCGGCATGCAGACCGCGCTGGCCAAGGCACTGGGCTATGCCGGCCAGGGCAACAAGCCGGTCGAGCGCATGATGAAGCGCTATTTCCGCACGGCCAGCATGGTGGGGAGCATCACGCGCATTTTCTGCGCGCTGCTCGAGGAGGAAAACAAGCGCAAGCCCCTGTTGCCCGCCAGCCGCATGCTGCAATACCCGCTGCGCTTAAACGGCTTCACGCTCGAAGGCCAGCGCCTGCAGGCGTGGGAGGAGGACGAGTTCGAGCGCGCGCCCATCCGCATGCTGGAGCTGTTCCATACCGCGCAGGAGCACCAGCTTGACATCCACCCCAGAGCGCTACAGCTCGCGGCGCGGGCACTTCCCAAAATAAACGCGGATATGCGGGGGGATGCGGCGGCATGCGAGGTATTCTTAAACATCCTCCTCTCCCGCCAGGGGCCGGAGGCGGCGCTCAGGCGCATGCACGAGGTAGGGCTTTTAGGGCGTTTCATCCCCGATTTCGGGCGCGTCTCGGGGCTGATGCAGTTCAACATGTATCACAGCTACAC
>CAYMDD010000077.1:0-2460 GCA_964389045.1 uncultured Rickettsiales bacterium | reverse complement strand
CAGCTACACGGTGGATGAGCATACGCTTCGGGCGCTTGGCATCCTGCGCCGGATTGAGCGCGGGCGCTTGCGGAAGGAATTGCCGCTGGCCAGCGACCTGGCTCCGCGCATTCACCTGCGGAGGGCGCTCTACCTGGCGCTTTTCTGCCATGATATCGCCAAGGGCAGGCCGGGCGACCATAGCGCACTCGGCGCAGACATCGCACGGAAGCTTGCCGCCCGGTTCCACCTGACGCATGAAGAAAGCGAAACCGCGGCCTGGCTGGTGGAGCACCATCTGGTCTTCAGCGACACCGCCTTCCGGCGCGATCTTTCCGACCCCAAGACTATCGCCGATTTCGCAGAAAAAGTGCGCACCGTCGAGCGCTTGCGGCTTCTGCTGGTGTTGACCGCCGCCGATATCCGCGCCGTCGGCCCCGGCGTGTGGAACGCCTGGAAAGCCACTCTCCTGCGCGAGCTTTACAGCAAGGCGGAGAGCTGGCTGCGCACGGGCAGCGCGGAGGCGCACATTGCGCAGGCGCGCCAGCATTTGCGCCAATCGCTCCGCGCGCTGCTGCCCGTCGCGGCACGGGCGGAGGTAGACGCCTATTTGGAAGATGCGGGAGCGGCGCTGCTTGCCGCGTGCGACGCCGCCGCCCATGCGCGGCTGATCGAGAACATCCGCAGCATCCGCGCGGGCGAAGCGCTGACCGTGGACGCAAGCCATTCTCCTAAACGCGGAGTAAGCGAAATCCGCATCTGCACCCGCGACCGCCCGGGGCTGTTCGCGCGGCTTACCGGCGCATTGCTGCTCTCGGGCGCGAGTATCGCCGGCGCGCAGATTTTTACGCTCAAAGACGGGGTGGCCATGGATATCTTCCACGTGCAGAGCGCCGAAGCCGGGGAGTTCGAAAGCCCTGAGAAGCTCAAGCGCCTGAAGGCGCGCATTACCCGGAGCTTAAAGGACGATGCCTGGCTCGACGGGCAGATCGAGGCGCTCAAATCCCCCTATCCCTCCAGCCGGGACGCGCTTTCCGTGCATCCACAAGTATTCACCGACACCAACGCCAGCGGGCTGCATACGCTGATCGAAATCTCCGCACGCGACAGGCCGGGGCTGCTTTATCGTATCGCGCGCACGCTCGCCTCGCTTAAAATCGTCATCTACAGCGCCCATGTCACCACCTACGGCGAGCAGGCGGCGGATACGTTCTACGTGAAAGACGCGTTTGGTCACAAGATCGACCACGCGCAGCGGCTAGCGCAGATCCGCGAAGCGCTGCTCAAAGCGCTGGAGGAATAAGCGCTTGCGCGAGAATATGTACATGAAGGAAGCGCTGTCCCAAGCGGAAAAAGCGGCCTTGCGCGGCGAGGTGCCGGTCGGGGCGGTTCTGGTGGATGCGTCAGGCCGCGTCCTCGCCGCGTTCGGGAACGAAACCTTGCAACGCCATGACCCCGGCGCTCATGCGGAAATGTTGTGCTTACGTGCTGGCTGCCTGGAGAAGGAAAGCCAACGGCTGGAAAACTGTGACCTTTACGTGACGCTGGAGCCGTGCGCCATGTGCGCCGCCGCCATCTCGTTTGCACGGGTGAGAAGGCTTTATTTCGGGGCGTATGACCCCAAGGGCGGTGGGGTGGAGCATGGCGGGCGGTTCTATGCCCAACCCACCTGCCACTGGGCGCCGGAGGTGATCGGCGGCCTTCAGGAACGGGAATGCGCGGCGCTCCTCACGCAATTCTTTAAGGAGCGGCGTTAGCCTCTTTCTTTATATAAATATTTCCTACCTTACCGGAAAAGGCTTTTTCCCATTCGGGCGAGGCGTCGAAATAGGTCAGCGAGGCGGGGATGTAACGCGGCATGAACGCCACGCGGAGGTTGTATTTCTGCGTAATATATTTTTCGTTGCCGATGCGGATATAATCTTCGATCACCGCCTTCGGATAGGCGATGATTTCGCGCCCGTCGATAAAAGTTTTCACGCGCCCGCGCGCGGCGAAGATGGTGTATCCGCCGAAATTCCAGTGATTGTAGATGCGCTCGCCCGGCACATGCTCCACCAGCCAGGCGATTTCCTCCTTGGGATAAATATCGTCCGGCAGCTGCGGCTCTCCCCCGAACCGCGCGCGGATGGCATGAGGCGTGAGGAGCAATGCGCCTGCGCATAAGGCCAGCAGCCCGGCGCGGGGGTGAATTTTCGCTCTGTCCGCAAACAGCCTTTCCCAGCGCAGGCGCAGGCAGAGCAGCAGCAACACCAACAGCAATAGCCGTGATAATGGTAATACCATCCCAATCCTCATCCACAGCAATGGGAGGAGGAGGACAGTTTCAAAGGTGTAATGATGATAAAATATTGAAAAGTATGTAACGATACATGGACGGGCATGCATTGACCTCTATTTCATTGCCTTTCCTATTGCGATTCGCTTACAAATTTGTCATTGATGGCCTTGAAAAGTTTGTTAAATTCGATCGAGTCACCC
>CAYMDD010000076.1:0-7474 GCA_964389045.1 uncultured Rickettsiales bacterium | reverse complement strand
GGAGCAGATCGGCGGCGAATGCGCCGGGGCGGTCAGTTTCATCCCTGAAGGCGAAGCGCTGCCGGTGCGGGATTATCGCTATCGTGACCTTTCAAAAGCCGAGCTGAAGAAAATTCTGGAGCTGTTGCCGCGCCAGCCGCTAATGGCCGGGGAAGATGGGGTTCGCCTCTCGCTGGCAGGAGCACAGGATAAAATCGCGGTACATGTGGCCGGGGATAAAATCTCGCTTCCACTGGGCGGCGCACCCAGCACGCACATTCTCAAACCTGCGATTGATCGCTTTGAGGGGCTGGTATTCAACGAAGCATTCTGCCTGAAACTGGCAGAGGCCGTGGGGCTGTCCGTGGCAAAAGCACAAACCGGTCGCGTGGGCACTATCGGTTACCTGTTGGTAGAGCGTTACGACCGGCGCGTGGATGCGGAGGGATCAGTCCATCGCCTGCATCAGGAGGATTTCTGTCAGGCGCTGGGCATCGCATCAGAAAACAAATACCAGAGCGAAGGTGGTCCCGGCCTAAAGGATTGCTTCTCTCTGCTGCGAGCGGCTTCCAGCCGACCGGTGATTGACTTGGCGCATTTGCTGGATGCAGTGATTTTCAACCTGCTCATCGGCAACCATGACGCACACGGAAAGAACTTCTCGCTGCTGTATCACGAGCAATCGACGCAGCTGGCACCGCTTTATGATCTGGTCAGCACTGTTTATTACCCGGAACTCAGCAAGAAAATGGCGATGAAGCTGGGCGGCGAGGCAGAGTCTACCAAGATTACCGCGCAGCATCTGGAGCGTTTCGCACAGGATGCTGGGCTGGCTACGCCGATGGTCAAGAAACGCGCCTTCGAGTTGAGCCAAAAACTGCTGGATGTTTTGGATACGGTGGAAGCCGGGTTTTCGGAAATGGATATGCTGGCGGAAGTCATCCGCAGCCGTAGCCGACTGCTGATGTTGAAATTTAAGTAGGTGGATAGCCCAATGGATCAACCGAAGTTTCAAGCGCTATTGAAATACTACTTAAGCTGCATGGATGCTGAGCAGGCAATGCAGTTAAAGCTACGGAAGAACCAAGAATTTCAAACCTATATTTTTCCCGGCAGAGGCTCAGAGGAACAACTCTTCTCGCAAGCGCTTCCAGAGTTAAAAATTCGACTGTCCGATGATCAAGAGAAGCGTTTTGTTTTACAACGGTCAACCGACGAGGAAAGCATCATTGATCTCCATTATGGATTCCCGATTTTTATAGATAATAGAGATATGGTGGCGCCTCTGTTCTTTTTAGAGGTCGCGGCAAATTTAGATGGCGATATCCTTATTCTTCTTCCTAAAGTTAAAAATTTTTCCGTAAACCGAGCCTACTTCCTTAATCACTATAATACCGAAGAGATCCAGGAAATTTGTGATGATCTTGAAGGCGAGTTTGGCAGCTTCGCCGCGCGGATGAATGCTGTAAAAAAATACGTCTCTTCATCTGCATTGATTGATACGCCCGTCTTATTTCGTACCAACAAAGGAGGCGCCAAAGATAAGCTACGCTACGAACTCAGGCAGATTTTCAAAAATAATGATGCTCTTAGCAAGAAGTCGGCTCTTAGATTTTACGTTCAGGGCAGCAAAAACAATCAAGAGTTACGGAATAAAAAGTCGCCCTCCATTTTGGAGGTTAGCACCTTAAACGAACAACAGGAAGATGCCGTAATCAGAGGCTTGCAAGCACCATTTACGGTCATAACGGGCCCACCAGGCACAGGAAAAACACAAGTGGTAACCGCCTTAATTGCCAGTGCCGTTTTTCATGATCAGACGGTTTTATTTGCAAGCAACAATAATATGCCTGTGGACGGTGTTTATCAGCGCCTCGGCATGAGCATGAAAAGCCTTGGCAACTGGACGATGCGTCTAGGTAATCAAGCAAAGTCAGAGGAGTGCCAGAAGCAAATTTCTTCGTTGCTTGAGCGCCTGGGCAGTGTGGTATTCAATAGTCAGAATTTAGAACAGCAGACCGCAAAATTTTCTGAAATAGAACAGAAAATAGCGCTTGCACTAGCGGGCCTAAAGAAAGCCAGGCTAATTCAGGAGAGAATCAGCGATCTCTATTCCAAGGAAGCCGCACTTCTCCATCAGTTACCCAAAAACTGGGAGCGGCAATTTAAAGATAAAGACCCTGCCCTCAGAGAGAATGCAGTGATCAAAAAATATAAAAGGCATAGTGCCGCAGGCATTAGTCTTTGGTTGCGACGTAGAATATGGGGGCTTGATGCTTTCAGGGAAAAACACAACACATTACTAAAGAGCTTTTTTTCTGAAGACGCTGGCTACACAGACCTTTTGGGCCTGTTTCTGATTGGCGAAACCTGGGATGAAGCCTTGAAAAAGGCTCGGGCAACCGCTGAGTATCTATCACCTCACCAAAACCGGGCGGTGTGCATTGCCAAGCGTCGCCAGCTGGAGGCCCAAATGACGGAGTTACCTTCCGTCATGGATTTGAAAAAACTGAAAGATGAGAAGGCAAACGTCTCTCAAATTCTATTTGATAAAAAGTGGCTGGGTAACATTGCGGAGCATCAAAAACAGGCAATTGAAGCCGCAAATAATTACTTTAAAGACGCGGAAGATCTAAGCCCAGGCCGTTTCAAGAGAGTGAGAAAATCATTTGATGAATTAGCACGGTTTTTCCCCGTGTGGATCACAACGAATCAATCCGCCAACAACTCTTTGCCGCTCCAGGAAGGGCTCTTCGACCTTGTGGTGATTGATGAGTCTGGGCAGTGCGATATTCCCTCTGTCATTCCTTTACTATACCGGGCGAAAAGGGCTGTCTTTATCGGCGACCCAGAACAGTTCAGGCATATCACATCAATCAAAGATGATACGGAGCACGCCATAGCAAAGGCAACGGAAGTAGAAAATGTCATTGACGATTGGTCTTTCAAAAGGCGATCTGCCTTTGATCGGGCGTTTTCTGCGACCGACAGTGCTGCATTTTTAAAGCAGCATTACCGATGCCATCCCGATATTATCAAATTCTCAAACCAAAATTTTTATAAAGACAAACTAGTCACTCAGACCAATGAACAAAGCAATGATCTGCCAATACCGGAAAGCGGTCTTATCTGGCACCACACAGCGGGAACGATCATTAAAGAAGAAAAAGGCGCATGGAATCCTGCGGAGGTACAAAAGGCTGTGGAAATCTTCGATAAATGGGCGCAGCAAGGCTTATTTACGGCGCCCCATTTAACGTACGGAATAGTTACGCCGTTTCGCAGGCAAGTTGCAGAATTTGCCAAAGATTTTTCTCATTTGCCTTGGTTTAAGGCTGTAGAAAGCCGTTTCACCATAGGTACAGCACATAGTTTTCAGGGAAGCGAATGCGATATTCTAATGTATTCGCCAGTCGTTGCTGAGAATATGGAGAAGCATCTTGTCAAATTTGCTTCCGCGCAAAATGATTTGATAAACGTCTCCGTAACGCGGGCTAAAAACCTGCTTTATATCATAGGTGATATTTACGCATGCCAGAAAGTTTCTCCGGATACGCCTCTTTACAAGTTAGCTAATTATGCCGAAAAATTGCAAAAGCGTAAGAAGCACCCATTGAATGCAGCGGAGCGTGCTCTTGCCATAATTCTGGATGAACTCAAGCTAAGCTACATACCTCAATACGAATTCGGGCAATACCGTTTGGATTTCCTCGTTAACGCCGCTTCCGGTCAAAGCTATGATGTTGAGGTTGATGGGGATATCCACTTAACAGCCGATGCCGTAGAACATGATGCGCGGCGGGATGCATATATAAGAAATCAGGGGATCAAAGTCTTCCGATTTACGGCGCGTGATATCGCTCACCGACCACAGGTTATAAAAGAGCTGCTAGCACGTATTTAATAAACTTCCAGTTGTCTAAGTTACAGATGACCGTCTAAAGGATCACATTCCTAAATGTAAGCGATAACCTTCTGCCACGAGGAATAATCTCGCCGTTATATCGGTCAGATTTGCGGGCGGGGATGGAGTGTCGCCAATGGTAGCGCGCATCGCCAGATAGCACGAGTAGGCTGCGCGGCTCCAGTAGGTGGGATTGTTTTTCGCCGGTGGTGGCGTGGGTGAAGTCCATCACGCAAGCAGAGCCAAGACTGAGGGATGCGATGGTGTCGCCGAAACATGGTACACAATCGACATGCGCCGAGATGCCTTGGCCGGGCTGGTATTCATTGATAATCACCTGGTCCGGTGGCGCAGAAAAAGCGCCAGACTGATAGAGGCGCGCGCAATAAGGCTGAAGCCACTCCGACAGCTGGCCCAGCGGAATGCCCCCATCCGCATTGTAATGCTTGTAATAGTAGCGGTAGCCATAATGCTGGACGCGGCGTTTCAGCTCGGTGATCCAGGGCTGGTTATCGATAATGCCAATCAGTCCCGCTTCTTCCTGCGGGCTGATATATTTGGGAATATAGCGCAAACCCTGAATCGATAACGCTGGAGAAGGTGGTTCGGCGAAGAGTGTTGTCTGCATATTCGAAAAGGGTAGTGAAAACCTGACAAGTAAACCATTCGATATTAAAGCGATAGGCGATGGAAACTTAATTTTTTAATCAATAAGCTGCGTCTCTTTAAGAGTCTTTTTTTATGCAATCCGAGAGAATACACGTTGTCATCGTTGGTGCAGGATTTGGAGGACTGTTTTGCGCGTGCGGGCTGGCGGGTACGGCTGCCCAGGTAACGCTGATTGACCGGCAGAATCACAACCTCTTTCAACCGCTGCTCTACCAGGTGGCGACAGGGTTTCTTGGCATAAACGATGTGGCGCTGCCGGTGCGCAGCCTTTTTCACAATAAACGCAATATCGATGTGGTGATGGCGGAAGTGTCTGGCATCGATACGCAAAGTAAGCGTGTACTTACCGACCGTGCCACCTATAATTATGATTACCTCGTGCTGGCGACAGGCGCACGCTATCACTTCTTCGGCCATGATGAGTGGGCGCAGCATGTGCAGGTGCTCAAAACGCTGGAAGACGCAATCGGGCTGCGTCAGCAGATCTTAAGCACATTCGAGCAGGCGGAGTTGGAGGCGCCTGACCAACCAGCATCGCCTGCGGGAATTATCACTGCAATCGCAGGACATACGCATTTTCTGCAGCCACGATGCGGTGGAATTACGCTTATTACAGGCAGGAAGAGTTATGAAAGAGAAAGAAATTGATAAAACGCAGCCGAAATCGGAATCCGTTACTGGCGGCGGGTTAGATAATCGTATCGACGGTAGCGTTTCGCCGGATTTTATGCGCAGCCCCGACCAGGCGGGAACGGCCATCAACCGGAAGAGCGCTTCGTAAGCTACTCGAGCAAAGCGCGAACGGTCTGTTGCATCCCCTCTATCACCAGCGCCATAAGCGCATAATCCAACTTATCGGGCGTGTCATTCGCGCTATGATAGTGAGGATAGCGATAAAGCGCGCTGTCGGTTACCATCAGCGCTGCGTAGCCTTCCTGCCAGAACGACCAATGATCTGACCAGCCGATACCAGTAATCGCCTCCGGCACCGCGCCGCCTTCGGAAGGGATTCTGGCATGGGTCCGGAACAGTCCTATCACTTCTTTTAGAAAAGAGGCTGAAGCAGTGTTTGCGGCGAAGCCGACAAAATTACCAGTGGTGGGATAGAAGAGATTGAGTGGGAAGGGATAATTCTGGCTGCCTTTGACATCGGAATAATAGCCGATGGTTTCTAAAGAAATCATGCCGATGATCCGTTCACCCCGTTCCTTGCAGCGCCTCGCATATACACGGCTTCCCATCTGCTCCGTCATGAAGAAGGGCGGCTCTTCATTGACGAAAGCGACGAAGCGTAGTGTGCGCTCAGGCTTTACTGCCGAAAGCAGGCGCGCCAGCTCCAGCAGGGCCGCTACGCCGGACGTGTTGTCATTGGCGCCGGGCGAGCCGGGAATCGTATCGTAATGCGCACCGATGATGAGTATTTGCTCCGCCTTGCCACTGCCTGCCAGCTCTGCCTCGATATTGGCCACATTTACGCCGCGAACTTCATAGGCGTGGCGTTTGGGCTTATAGCCGAGCGCCGCAAACTGGCGTTCGATATATTCCGCTGTGTTCTGTAGCTGCACCGGTCTGTCGATATGCCGTTCGCCAATATTTCCGGCAATGGTGTGAACATGGCGCTCCAGATTAGCTGCAATCGTTTTTTCCGAGGCATTCAGCTCGTGAAGCGTTCCCTGGTAGGATGTGCCGGGCATCTTTACGCTGAACATAGCGTCCTCGGCGAAGGCGGGTAAACAAAGCAGGAACACCAGAAGACCATACGCTACCGCCCGAAAAGCCATAACAGACCTGAAAGAAGCACGCTGACGATTAGGCAGGTGACAATCGGAAAATAAAAACCGCCGCGCTCACCCTCGATGGTGATATCGCCGGGCAAACGGCCAAGGCCGAGCTTGGAGAGCAGTGGCCAGGCCAGCCCGATCAGTACGATGATTACACCAATAATGATAAGCGCTCGTGAAATTGGTTAACTCATGGAAAAATGACCATTACCGCAGCCAATGAATAAAATATCGATATCGATCCCAATGGTAAAAGCACGGAAAACTTACAAAATTTCGCTATAATGCTTTCATGACGGATACAATCACACTTTTTAATTTCGATAATAGCTACGCGCGTCTGCCGGAGAACTTCTATCGCCGGTGGGTGCCGACGCCTGTGAGTAATCCGAAGCTTATCGCCTTCAATCAGACGTTGGCCGAGGAGTTAGGCATTGAAACCAAAGATGAGGAGACTTTAGCAACGATTTTCTCCGGCAATGCAGTCCCCGAAGGAGCCGATCCCCTTGCGCAGGCCTACGCCGGACATCAGTTCGGGCATTTCGTGCCTCAGCTTGGCGATGGTCGCGCGCTATTGCTGGGAGAGATGATCGACCGGCACGGCGTGCGGCGCGATATCCAGCTCAAAGGTTCGGGGCAAACGCCTTTTTCACGCAATGGCGACGGCAGGGCGGCGCTTGGGCCGGTGATGCGCGAATATATCGTGAGCGAAGCGATGCATGCGCTCGGCATCCGCACAACACGTTCTCTTGCTGCTGTGACGACGGGTGAGCCGGTGTACCGCGAAACCATACTTCCAGGCGCAATACTCACGCGGGTAGCGGCGAGCCATATTCGCATCGGCACATTCGAATATTTTGCAGCGCGAGGGGATCAGGAATCTGTGCGTGCGTTAGCGGATTATGTGATTGACCGCCATTATCCTGAAGCTAAAGAAGCGGAGAATCCTTATCTGGCGCTGTTAGGATCGGTAATGGAGGCGCAAGCCCGGCTGATTGCGAGCTGGATGCATGTCGGATTCATTCATGGCGTGATGAATACAGACAATATGGCAATCTCCGGCGAGACAATCGATTACGGCCCATGCGCGTTCATGGACCATTACGATCCGCTGATGGTGTTCAGCTCCATCGACCGCTAT
>CAYMDD010000075.1:3540-7499 GCA_964389045.1 uncultured Rickettsiales bacterium | reverse complement strand
GCTCTACGCCTCGCTCAAGCTTAAAGGCCGCGACTTGCCCATTTACCGCCATACCGACAAGGGCGGCGTCACCGATTACTATAACGCCAAGGGCGAATCCTTGCGCAAAGCGCTGCTGCGCACGCCTATCAACGGCGCGCGCATTACTTCCGGCTTCGGCATGCGCAAACATCCACTGCTGGGCTACAGCAAGATGCACCGCGGCGTGGATTTCGGCGCAGCCACCGGCACGCTGATTTACGCAGCCGGCGACGGCACCATCGCCTATGCGGGCGTGAAAGGAGGCTACGGCAATTACGTGCAAATCCGGCACGACGGCAAATACTCAACCGCCTACGGCCACGCCAGCCGCATTGCGCCCGGCATCAAGCCCGGCGTTAAAGTGCGCCAAGGCCAGGTGATCGCTTATGTCGGCTCCACGGGACGCTCCACCGGCCCGCACCTGCACTATGAAGTCCTGCAGGCGGGCGCCCAAGTGAACCCTGCCGGTCTTAAATTCAAGACCGGCAATACGCTTTCCGGCACGGAGCTGGCGGTGTTCAAGAAAAATGTAAGCCAGGTGCTGGCGCTGCAGCAGGGCAAAGAGCCGAAACCTGCCAAGCTTGCCGCGCGCGAGGGCGAGAAAAGCAAGCGCACCAACTAAATTAATGCTCCTCCATCAAGCGGGGAGGCGCTATGCGCTTATAATGCACGCTGTCGTACCGCTTCACTCAACGCAGCGGCCACCGTGTTGATGCCACGTGCTTCTTCCTTGTAGCGCCCCACGCGCGCGGCGGTAGAGGCAAGCACTGCCGCTGCGCTTTGAAGTGCCGTATATTCTTTAACGCGTGGCGGTTCTCCCGGCTCTTTCAAGGTAAACCGCACCGTCTCCCCGTTTTCCGCCATACGCCCATGCTCCGGCGGCACTATTTCCGCCGTAATCTCCACCCGGCCAACCTGGCGCACAATGGGCGAAGGCGCCGCTTCCGCTTCCTCTTTCTGCACCGCGCCTGCTTCTACACCCCCGCGCCTGGCTTGCAGCGCGCGCCAATCCTGGTTGAGCATGTGCTCAGGGATTTCCGGCTTTTCTCCCAGTGTAAAACCCAATTCTCCTTGTCCAGCCAGCTTACTGAGCTTGCCGCTGTCGCGCAGCGTATAGCCAATCTTGAACACATCATCGGGAGTGAGCCATTCATTTCGCGGGTGTATCCCAATAGCAGAAGCTTTATAGAGTTTAGAAGAAAATGACGTAACCAATCCCTTAATGCTACCGAGAGCAACAACCGCCTCAGGGTTGAATATCTCCATTGTCGCGCCGGCGAGTGTTCTATGACCCGGAAAATTTTGTGGAGCTATGCTATGTCTATAAGGTCTTTCTGTTGAGTAAGCAGCTGCTCCCGTTTTTTCCAGCATTATGCTAAATACTTCCCAGAAGGAGCGTTTATCCGACGCGTGATCCGCTCCCATTCCGGCAAAAAACGCTTCCTTCAAGCTACCGTCCCGGTCAATATAGCGTTGCGACGGCGTGCGCGGCAGCCCTGATTTCTTTTCTTTTTCCGGCTCCGGCAGTGTAAGCGCCCCATCGGGCAAATGATCCGCCATCCAGCCGATGATGTCATCGAAGACTTGGGTGTCAATGGAAATAGCTCCTGTATTCCCGCTGCGCTTTATCGCCCCATGCCTGGTCTGCCTGCGCGCTCCGATTGCGCGGTTTTTCGCATTCAGCAAATTATCTATTGCCTTAAGATACTCGCCTGTCTGACCCGCCGCCTTATCCCGAAGGCCGTTGGGCAGTTCCTTCGCTTTTTCCCAGGCAACCGGCCTGGCGTTTCCGGTTTTTTCCGGCAGCGGAAACCTGCTCTGCCTGGCCAGTGCCTCAAACAGTTTGGCAAGATCGCGCCGCTCTAGATCATCCCGCGTGATCGGCTGCGCCTCCCCGCCGCGTGGTTTGTGAGTGCAGCCTTCATAGACGCGTTCAAACAAGCGATCCTTAATTGCGTCGATACCGTCTTCACGGTCGCCTAGATACAGGCGGGAGGGATCATTAGCCATAACAGCATATCGCTTAAAGCGTTAATAGATAGAAATTAACGCTTTAGCAGCGGCCATGTCAACGCTTGAATATCAAGCAGCCTTTTTTACTTGCGTTTCCGGCTGGATAATTAATCCACCTTCCCCAGCCCTGACATGCACTTCCGACCCGTCGGGGATTTTCCCTTCCAGCAGCAGCGTCGCCAGCGCGTTTTGCAAGTTCCGCTGGATCACGCGCTTGAGCGGCCTTGCGCCGTAGACCGGGTCGAACCCCGCGAGCGCCAGCCAATCGCGCGCGCTATTGTCAAGCTCCAGCGCGATCTTGCGTTCGGCCAGCCTACTGCGCAAGCCGGCCAGCTGAATGTCCACAATGCTGTGCATCTGTTCGGCGCTTAACCGGTTGAAAAGCACGATTTCATCGAGCCGGTTTAAAAACTCCGGCCTGAATGCCTTGCGCACCGCGCCCATCACCTGATCGCGCACGCGCCCGGTAATTTCATTGCTCTCCACCAAGAACTCTGAACCCAAATTCGAAGTTAGAATAATCAGCGTATTTTTAAAATCGACTGTCCTGCCCTGCCCATCGGTTAACCGCCCGTCATCGAGGACTTGGAGCAGAATGTTAAACACATCCGCATGCGCTTTTTCCACCTCGTCGAACAGGATCACCTGATACGGCCTGCGGCGCACCGCTTCCGTCAGGCTGCCGCCCTCATTGTACCCCACATAACCCGGCGGCGCGCCGACCAGCCGCGAAACCGCGTGCTTTTCCATGTATTCCGACATGTCGATCCGAAGCAGCGCCTGTTCGTCGTCGAAGAGGAAGCCGGCGAGCGCCTTGGTCAGCTCCGTCTTGCCCACGCCCGTCGGGCCGAGGAACAGAAATGAGCCGATGGGGCGGTTTGGGTCTTGCAAGCCCGCCCGCGCGCGCCGCACGGCGTTCGACACCGCTACCAGCGCTTCCTCCTGCCCCACCACGCGGGCGCGGAGCGAATCTTCCATGTGGAGCAGCTTGTCGCGCTCGCCCTCCAGCATTTTATCCACCGGAATGCCCGTCCAGCGCGAAACGATTGAGGCGATGTCCGCATCCGTCACCGCTTCGTTGAGCATGCCGCCTTCCTGCCCGGCTTCCGCGTCTTTCAGCTGCTTTTCCAATTCAGGAATCACCCCGTAAGTCAGCTCCCCCGCCCGCGCCAGATTGCCGCTGCGCTGCGCCGTTTCCAGCTCATAGCGCGCCGCCTCCAGCTTTTCCTTCAAGCGCTGCGAGGCCTGGAGCTTGGCCTTCTCCGCCTGCCAGCGCTCCGACAGCGCGTTCGATTCCGCCTCCAGCGCCGCCAACTCCTGTTCCAGCCTGCCCAGGCGCTCTTTCGAGGCGGCATCCGTTTCCTTCTTCAAAGCTTCGCGCTCGATCTTGAGCTGGATGATTTTCCGGTCCACCTCGTCGAGTTCTTCCGGCTTGCTGTCCACCTCCATGCGCAGGCGCGACGCCGCCTCGTCCATCAGGTCGATGGCCTTGTCGGGCAGGAAGCGGTCCGTGATGTAGCGGTTCGACAGCGTGGCCGCCGCCACGATCGCCGCATCCGTGATGCGCACGCCGTGGTGCAGCTCATACTTTTCCTTCAGGCCGCGCAGGATCGAGATGGTATCCTCCACGTTCGGCTCCGAGACGAACACCGCCTGGAAGCGCCGCGCCAAGGCCGCATCCTTCTCAATGTATTTGCGGTATTCATTGAGGGTCGTAGCACCCACGCAATGCAGCTCGCCGCGCGCCAGCGCCGGCTTCAGCAGATTCGACGCATCCATCGAGCCTTCCGCCGCGCCTGCGCCCACCAGCGTGTGCAATTCATCAATAAACAGGACGATATCGCCTTCGGCGGCGGAGATTTCCGACAGCACCGATTTCAAGCGCTCCTCGAATTCCCCGCGAAATTTCGCGCCCGCCACCAGGC
>CAYMDD010000075.1:0-3530 GCA_964389045.1 uncultured Rickettsiales bacterium | reverse complement strand
CGCGGCCAACCCCTCGATAATCGCCGTTTTGCCCACGCCCGGCTCGCCGATCAGCACGGGGTTGTTTTTCGTGCGGCGGGAAAGCACCTGCATGGTGCGGCGGATTTCCTCATCCCGCCCGATCACGGGGTCGAGCTTGCCGTCCTGGGCGAGTTGCGTGAAATCCTTGGTGTATTTTTTGAGCGCCTCATAGCCTTCCTCCGCCGTGGCGGAGGTGGCGAGCCTGCCCTTGCGCATATCCTGAATGGCGCGCTCGAGCTTCTGCGGCGTGGCGCCCGTTTCCTGCAAAATGCGCGCAGCGGAGGTGCCGGAACTCATAGCAATCGCCAGGAGCAGGCGCTCCGCCGTCACGAATTCGTCGCGCGCTTTCTGCGCGGTGGTTTCCGCCACGTCAAACAGCCGCGCGGTTTCCGGCGCAATGTAGAGCTGCCCCGCCCCGCTTCCTTCCACTTTCGGCAGGGCGTCGAGCGCGGCCTCCGTCCGCTCCAATGCCTGCTTGTCATCGCCGCCCGCGGCGCGGATCAGCTTGGCCGCCAGCCCCTCGCGGTCGACGAGCAGCGCTAGCAGCACATGCTCCGGCGTGAAGCGCTGATGCGAGGATTTGAGCGCCAGCCCTTGCGCGGCTTGCACGACCTGCTTGCTTTTTTCGCTGTATTTCTCGAAATCCATATGAAAAATTTGCCCTCAAGCGTGTAAATTTCCACTCCTGAAATAACCATATGGTGAAATGCATGCGCCTGCGCAATATCCTTTCTTTCGTTTTCCTCACGCTTTGCCCCGCGGCGCTTGCCGCCGCCCCTGCGCCGCTTGAAGGGGAATTCACCTACCGTTTCACCTGGAACGGCATCCCGTTCGGCTATTGCACCTTAAGGGCAGAGGCGAAAGGCAATGATTTCCGCCTGCATTCCTCGATCGAGGCCACAGGCGTGGCGCGCATCGCCACCTCGCATAAAAGCGTAAGCACCCTGGAAGGATCGGGCAAAGCTTACCTCAACGCGGAGCGGGTGTATGAAACGCACTACTCCACCCGCAATAAACAGAAATATGTGAGGCTGGCCTATGGTGCGGACGGCGCCTTGACCGAAACCGTAGCCGAACCGCCGGAGCCGGAAGGCAAGCGCCCGGCGGTGCCGCTGGCGCAGCTTAAAGGCGTGCCTGACCCGCTGACGTACATCTTTGCCTTACGTGCAACACTGGCGAATGTCTATGCAAAAGGGGAAAAAGAAGCGAGCGTGCTGATGTATGACGGGCGCAGGCTTTATAGCACAGGCTGGGCATTTGCGGGCGAGCGATTTTACAAGCCGGAAAAAGGCGCATCCATCCCTGCCATCGCCTTTACCGGCACGCGTACACCGATTGCGGGCTTCACCGAAAAGGAAAAGAGCAAGATGACCGATGACCCTGCCCTTACCCTGGTTTTCGCTAAGGGCGACAACAGCTGGATGCCGCTCGAACTAAGTCTTCCTCTGCTGGGGACGATCAAGGCGACGCTGGAGCATTGAGTTATCAAGCAAAAAGCCCGTATCTGTGATACGGGCTTTTAAAAGGCACAACCGGTATTGTATTTAAATGTGCTAAAAGAAAGGCGAATCCGTATTGCTCAAATTCAGCACTCTTCTTGAAAGCCTATAAAGGTAACCGAGCAAAGTGCCGGGTTTTCAGGAATGTGGGGAGAATAATCGCAGTGCACATTCCCTACGATGTAGCCAGGAGGAGGAGTAATAGACTGGCCTAAGCAAGTTTCGAATCCTATGGTATCGTCGGGAAGAAAAGTAAGGCACTCGGGGTAATCCACAGGATTTATTCTTTCATATAAATTACCTCTTATGCAGGTTTTTCCCTCTCTTGCTGCATTTGCGCTATAGATAGGTAGCATGGCGAATAGGGAAATAGCGGCGTATAATTTAAGGCGGCTATTCATAGGGTAGGCTCCTTAGATTTTGTGACGTTGGCATATTAGAATGTATTATATATTTCTTATATTACAGATTTATGACAATTAATAAATTGCAGAGGATTAATTTAATAGCACTTATTCATCAATAGATTATATCTATTGTATTGAACAGAAAAGATGTACGAGAAAGCAATGACGATTGGGGTGCGTTAAACTAGACACGGCGCACCTTCTAAAATAGCCAAAACTCTCTTAGGGTTGGAATTCCGGCTTAAATTTTAACTTTAGAGCGGTAATCAGGCGTTTTCTGTCACGTTCACATACATGCGGTCGCCCGCCTTGCGCTGAAAGCTCACCCGGCCTTCGGCGGTGGCGAACAGCGTGTGGTCTACCCCGATGCCGACATTGAGGCCGGGATAAAACTTCGTGCCGCGCTGGCGCACCAGGATATTGCCGGGGATGACGATCTCACCGCCGAATTTCTTCACTCCTAAGCGCTTGCCCGCCGAATCGCGCCCGTTGCGGGAAGAGCCGCCTGCTTTTTTATGTGCCATGGTCTATTTCCTTAAAACGTGATGTCCGTGATCTTGATTTCCGTCAGATATTGGCGGTGTCCCTTGGTGCGGCGATAATTGTGGCGGCGCTTTTTCTTGAAGATCAACACTTTGTCATCGCGGAACTGGCGCACGATCTCGGCTTTCACGGAGGCGCCGGAGAGCGTTTCGCCAAGCTTGACATCGCCCTGCTTGCCGGCAAACAGAACGTCCGCGATATCGACGCTGTCGCCCGGATTGCCGTCGATTTTCTCCACGCGGATACGGTCGCCGGAGCCGACATGGTACTGCTTGCCGCCGCTGCGGATCACTGCGAACATGAATCTATTCCTTATTCTTTAGTCAGAGGGCGGTAATCTATAAGAGAGGCAAGCCCGCTTGTCAAGGCCGCCTTTTTAAAGGTTTAAGCGCCCAGCGCCGCCTGCGAGGCGGCAAGCGCCGAGCCTTGCTCGACAACGGTGCTTTCCTTGGCATGGTGCCGTTTGCGGGCGCGGTTCCAGCCGCGTTCATGGAAATGATAGCAGAACGTCTGCGCCAGCGGCTCGATAATGCCGATGGAAAGCGCAATCTTCCAATTGCCGCTGATGAGATAGGCGATGGTAATAGCCACGGTAAAGTGCATCAGGCAGTAGGTCAGCGTCTTAAACCACGGCTCATGCTTGAAAATCAACCGGCTCATGCAGCAACCCTTTTTGCTTTAAGTTGAAGTTTCATTATACCGCAACTAAGAATCATTAGCAATTTCTAATAGCGCTGTTTCAAGCCTGCCGCATTTTACTGCTTCCGGCGCAGGACTAACCTACTTAGAATGCAGACAGAAACAAGGGGGGCAAGCGCTGGAGCATAAGCCGGTTTTGCTGCAAAATGTTCCATTTTGCTCCATTCAAAGCAGAATGAAATATTAAATATCAATACATTACTGGAAAATCGCCGTTGAATGGTGCACAGGTGAAGGACTTAAACGGTAGAATCGTGCTGAAACCGCCGGATTGAATGGCTGTTTTGACAAAAAAAGCGGCGTTTTCGGCAGCGCGCTAACGGAACACCACCGTTTTCACGCCGTTCAACGCGTACCAAAC
>CAYMDD010000074.1:0-7532 GCA_964389045.1 uncultured Rickettsiales bacterium | reverse complement strand
ATGCTGGGGATGCACGGCTCCCTGGAAGCCAATATGGCAATGGCCGAGTGCGACGTGATGATTAACATCGGCGCGCGGTTCGACGACCGCGTGACCGGCAGGCTGGACGCTTTTTCCAAGCGCTCGAAGAAAATCCACGTGGATATCGACCCCTCCTCGATCAATAAAAACGTACGGGTAGACATCCCCATTGTCGGCGATGCGGGCGAGGTGGTGCGGCAGATGCGCGAAGCTTGGCAGCGCCTCAATCCGCCGCGCGTGGATTTGAGCGAGTGGTGGCGGCGCATCGAGGAATGGCGGGAGCGCAAGAGCTTCAGCTTCGACCAGAGCGGCGATGTCATCAAGCCGCAATATGCCCTCTCCCGGCTCAACGCGCTCACTAAGCCCTATTCCACCTACATCACCACGGATGTCGGCCAGCACCAGATGTGGGCGTGCCAGCACTTAACCTACAACGAACCTCATCGCTGGATGAGCAGCGGCGGCTTAGGCACGATGGGCTATGGCCTGCCGGCGGCCATCGGCGTGCAGATCGCCCACCCGGAAGAGCTGGTAGTGTGCGTGACGGGCGAAGCCTCGTTCATGATGAACATCCAGGAGCTTTCGACGGCGATGCAATACCGCCTGCCGGTGAAGGTATTGATTTTAAACAACCGCTACATGGGCATGGTGCGCCAATGGCAGGAGATGTTCCACGGCAACCGCTATTCCGAATCGTACATGGACAGCCTGCCGGATTTCGTGAAGCTAGCCGAAGCCTACGGCATGAAAGGCTTCCGCTGCGAGAAGGTTAACGAAGTTGACGAATATATTAAGAAGATGCTAGAAACACCGGGGCCGGTGCTGCTGGATATGGTGGTTGACCAGAACGAAAATGTATACCCCATGATCCCCGCGGGTGCTGCGCATTACGAGCTGGTGCTGGGGCCGAATGAGAAAGCACCGCCATTGCATAGGGATTTAGTATAGGAAAACAGCTGCAGAATGCCAAAACAGATAGTTCCGCATGGCCTTACGCCACCTGATTTTGAAACGCAGGCACGTGCTTATTTTTTTGCGGCGCGAGAAAAGGAAACAAGAGAACTGGATGTGTTGATTGCATTTATGCATGAACAAAATCCAGAAGCGGTATACACTAATTCCGCAGTAATACGCAGCAACTCTCCCAGCCTCGGTTATGGCGGCTGGTTACGCACCGATGCAAGCGGTGCTATCAGTCAAGCCTACATAGCCGGCTATATCGATAGCCAACTCTACGATGATAAATTGCGGCGCCCTAAAAAATTCAAACTTACTCCCGCCGGCAAAGAATATTATGAGAAGAACATTAAACCTGCATTGGATGCGCATCTTGCCGAAAAGCGTATTGCATTAGATGGGAAATCCCCTCAGCAACTTATTGAAGAATGCATCATTGCTATACTTGGGGAAGCTGAACATCCCATTTCGCGGACTATGCTTATAAGAGAAGCTTACAGTGAAATGGACGACAATTGGACGCGTGTTACGTCCTATCAGATCGGAGATGTCATCCATGATCTGGAAAAACGTGGGTTTTTTACGCTCACGGGTACCAAGGGCGCGGGAATCGGATATACCCTAAGCGAAGCCGCAAGGAATACGCAAACTTTACCGCCGGCAGAGCGGGAAGCTGCTGTTGCCGCAGCACAGGCGGAACGGAGATTTACCATTCGGGAAATCCAGGCCGCCATTGGCGCAGATGTCGATTGGAAAAGTCCTGCATATGACCGAATTATGAAACGCTTGCAAGGTAAGGACGGAGAAACTCCGTGCCGATGAGCTAGTAGGAAAACTGGCAACGCTGAAAGGCTCCAATAAAACGCGCGTTATTGTGGAATTGCTGGAGTGGGAATATGCAGAAGCGCAAAAAGAAGCGCATACGGGCAAGAGAAGAACGACTTGACGCCTTTTTGCAGGAGCACCCGCCGCTCGCCTACAAAGATGGCAAATCGTTAAAAGAAATCCGGGATGAATTGTGGGAACTGTAATCGTTGATAGCTCCGCCCTGCTTGTGCTGCTTCTGCATGAAGCGGATGCGCAGCGGCTCGGAGGAAGGCGATTACCGCTACCGCCTGACGCCGGAAGGCAGAAATTACTACAATACTATTATTAGCCGCGATCTACACCGCGCCGAGGCGGTTATGGAGGCCAGACGTGAAGGCCAGGGGCGGTAAAGCCGCTTGTAGGCTCGCTACACGGGCGCTATAGTTTTCCTTTCAAGGCCAGGGCATACCCCATGAAAGATATCGTCTACGACATCCCTAATATCAAGCAGGACACCCGCCGCCATACGCTGGCGGTGCTGGTGGATAACGAGTTCGGCGTGCTGGCGCGGGTGATCGGGCTGTTTTCAGGCCGCGGCTATAATATCGAGTCGCTCACGGTGGCGGAGGTGGAGCACGGGGAAAAGCTTTCGCGCATCACCATCGTCACCTCCGGCACGGAATCGGTGGTGGAGCAGATACGCAAGCTTCTGGAGAAAATGGTGCCGGTGCATAAGGTGCACGATTTGACGGTGGAGGGCGCGCATGTGGAGCGCGAGCTGGCGCTGGTTAAAGTGCGCGGCCAAGGCGAGCCGCGTGTGGAGGCCTTGCGCATCGCCGATATCTTCCGCGCGCGGGTGGTGGATTCGACGCCGGAGTCATTCGTGTTCGAGTTAACAGGCACGTCTGAGAAAATCGACGCCTTCATCGGCTTGATGCAACCGCTGGGTCTGCTGGAGCTGTGCCGCACCGGCGTTGCCGCGATGAGCCGCGGCAAAGAGGGGATTTAAGGCGGTCAATCCTTCGTGACCGGCGTAGCGGCGGTAATGCCCTCCGCAGGGGGCGAGGCATTACCATTATATGCATTCGCTGGCGCAGGCGTTTCCGGCGCGGGCGCTGCGGCGCTGGGCTGGCTGCTGGGAATATTCGTCGATGCGCCTTCGTCTTTGCTTGAGTTGACGAAAGCATAGCCGTAAATCACCGCGCCGGCCATTGCGAGCACAACGAAAAGAACAAGAATATTGCCGCGCTTTTGCGTCGGCGTGCGCGGATCGGAAGAGCGGGTGGTGGACGTGCCCATAAGACAGCTCCTTCTGTATGATGATATAGGTGCGGTAGTGATGCTATTTTAATGTCCCGGAGCGTAAATTATCGCGCTTAGGCCGGAACGCGCGTCATAAGCTTCGCATAAGCTGTGAATTTATATCTTTATGGAAAATTGATGCTCCCTTTATACGTACAGCACTACCCCTTGACGCTTGTATGCTTAAGGTAAGCCTCGTCATAATTGATTATTTAACGATTCAACAATAGAAAGATCTGCATATGCGCAGCCTTATTATGTGGTTACTTGGAGTGCCCGTTTCAGTGATTATCCTTTACAATATTTTCTTTTGAAAACCGGCGCATCACCCAATTATCTTTAAAGAAAGCACCATATTATGAATGAGAAAAAGAATACGATCCTGGTGGTCGACGATGAGCCGCAGATTCGCAAACTCCTGAATATTTATCTGGAAGCCTCGGACTTTCGCGTAGAGGAAGTCGAGTCCGGGAAGCAGGCCATTCGCCTTGCCGCCTCCATTAAGCCGGAGCTGGTACTGCTCGATTTAGGCCTGCCGGATATCGACGGCAAGGAAGTAATCGCAGGTATCCGCTCCTGGTCGCAGACGCCGATCATCGTGCTTTCGGTGCGCGCAGGCGACGATGAGATCGCCAAGGCGCTGAACTTAGGCGCTGACGATTACATCATCAAGCCCTTCAACGCCGACGTGCTGCTGGCGCGCATCAATGCAAATTTGCGCAAAATGGCGGTGCGCGAAGCGGGAGAGCCGGAAATTATCAACGGCTATATCCGCATGGATCTGGTGCGCCATGAGGTATACCTCAACAATGAGAAAATGTTCTTTACTCCGAAGGAGTATGAGCTATTGCGCTATTTTATCCTCAACCGCGGCAAAATGCTCACCCACCGGCAGATTTTAAAAGACGTATGGGGTCCGGCGCACGGCGAGAACACGCAGTATTTGCGTGTTTACGTCAGCCAGCTGCGTGAGAAAATTGAGCAAAATGCCTCCGATCCCGCGTATATCGTAACCGAGCCGGGCATCGGCTACCGGATGGAAGTACGCGATGAGAATGTCGCGCCGATCTCCGGGGATGCGCAGAAAGCCGCTAACGCTTGAATTTCGCAACAGCGCAATAAAAAAGGGGGGATGGTTTCATCCTCCCTTTTTTATTCGTGTGGCATTTACCGCCACACCGGCTTGCCGAGGTTCACGTCGCGCTCATCCGTCAATGCACCGGCGGCAGCGCCTACGCCCGCGCCGATCAATGCACCGGTAGTGCCGCTGCCGCCTGCGACGGCGGAGCCGAGCGCGCCTACGCCCGCGCCGATACCCGCGCCGCTCAACGCACGGTCCCCCGTGGTCTGACCGCAAGCCGCGAGCAGCGGCAGCAGGCTTAAGGATAAAATAGTTTTCCGTATATGCATAATGCCTCCTTATTTACGTTTAAAGCGTTAGCGTGTTCATCCTACAAAATCGCTTATAAGGTTTCACTATGAGCGATGCATTACAATATTAAGAAATAATTATGCGTGAGAGAAATTTGCATTTGACCGGCTGTGTATCTCCACTATTCGTTCGTTCCTAACTTCGCTTTTCGAGCATACAGCGAAGAGATAGGATTTAAACCTAATGCACGGAAAAAATTGAGTTTTCTAGTTTTCTTATCAAAAAACCACCCGATTCACTTACATGAATTTAACAAGCTCCTGAAATTGAACCTACAGCGGACTGACGCGCCCAACGCTAAAGTAAAGACGCTAAAGTTAACTAGAAAGGATGTTTTATGCTTACGTGGGTAATCACCTTCTTCTTACTCGCAGTCGTTGCTGCCATTCTCGGCTTCGGCGGTCTGGCCGGCACGTTCGGCTCCATTGCTCAATTCCTGGCGGTACTCTTTGTTATCCTTTTCGTAGCCAGCTTGATTTACAGCATGATTACGGGCAAGAGAGCAAACCCGCCAGTATAAGGCAATCATGACTTCTTTGGAAACCCTAGGGGCGCATCTCAACTATTGAAATGCGCCCTTCGTTCATCTTTACAAATTTTTACGACTAGACCGTCTCTTCCGGGGTTTTTTCCAGCTTTGCATCCCGCACCTGCGGAAGCTCCACAATAAAACGCGCACCGCCTGTCTCCGAGCGTTCCGTGCGGATGGCGCCGCCATGCGCGGTGACGATCATGCGCGAAATAGGCAATCCTAAGCCGGTGCCCGCCACCGCCATATCCTTTTTATGCAGGCGGGTGTATTTGTTAAAAATGGCGTCTTCCATGCCTTCCGGCACACCGCTGCCGTTATCGCTTACGATGAAGCGCATGACATTGCCGTCCCGTGTCAGCGCGACATGGATGGGCGTGCCGGCAGGTGTGTATTTGGCAGCGTTGTCAAGTAGATGAAACAACACTTTTTCCATCAGTCCCACATCCAAATCCACCTCGAACGGCTCTTTTTCCAGCTGAAGCATCATTGAGCGTCCGTTCAGGCGGCCTTCCATGCGCTTAAGCGTGCGGCGAAGCATCTGCGCCGGATCCGTCCATTCACGGTTCACGATCAGCTTGCCGCTTTCGATGCGCGCCATGTCGATAATGTTGGTGATAAAGCTGTCGAGGCGTATCGCTTCGTCATACGCCGTTTGCGTCAAGGCGCGGCGGCGGTCTTCCTTCAGATTTGCGCCTAAGCGGTGGAAAATGTCGAGCGAGCCGATAATGGAGGCGAGCGGCGTTTTCAAATCGTGGCTTACGGCGGAAAGCACCATGCTGCGGAGCTTCTCGCGCTCTTCGTGCACGCGGTTTTCCTCCATGCTCTGCGTCAGGTCAATGCGCGCCAGGATGGAGGCGGATAGGTCGGCCAGTACGGTCAGCATCAACCCAAACGAACGGGTTAAATTACTGTCCTGGGGTACGCGCGCGCCCAGTACGCCTACGAATCCTTCCGCCGACATCATCACTTCGAACCGCCAGGGCGCCTGCGCATGGTGCACGGTGCCGTAACCGGTGGGGAAATAATCACGCCAGCATTGCCAGAACGCCGCCTGCGCTTCATCGTTCAAACCCACATCCTGAGGGTAGGTGACGGCCACCTCATCTACGTTGAATGCGCTGGGGAGAAAGTAAGCGACTTCCTGACGCAACAGCGCCTGCATTTCCCGGTGCAGGTAGTTGAGCGCCTCGGCGCGGGTGAACGAACGGTTCAGCGTGCCGCTGATATTAACCAGCGCCTGTAGATACCGCTCCCGCTCACGCGTTTGCTTTATATAGGCATGCGTACCGCTGCCGAACAGGGAGATAAACACCGCCGTGCTCAAAAACAGGATCAGATTAATGATATCGGGCAATGCCTTGGAATGCAGCGTGTAGTAAGGAGGGGTGTAGAAGAAATCCAGCGTCACGAAGCTGATGACGGAGGCGACCAGCGCGGGGATAATGCCGCAGCGCGTGGCGGTGACAGCAGAGGCAATCAGGAAAATCAGCGCAATATTGTGCGAATAAAGATTAAACGTATTGGCATCGAGGATCAAGCGCAGCAGCTCGCTGGCAAAGGTCGCCAGCGCCACGAAGCTGACCGCTTCCATCAATCCCGCGAAACCCGTACCGCGGAAAAACGGGGCGAATAACGCATGCCACGCCACGGTGCGCGTTTGCGCCATCGGGATGACTTCCACATGATGCCGCCCGGCAAGGGCGCGCTGCACATGACGCGCGACGCATTTTCTCCGCCACAGGCGCCGGCGCAAGCCGCACTGTCTTTCGCCGATCAGGAGATGGGCGGCTGCACCTTCCGGCTGCTGATTGAAAAATGCGACGATGCCGCCCGCGGCGTCCGGCGCTTTGCTGCGCTCCACCACGGCCCCGGTGGCTTCCGCGTTCGAAAGCAGCCTCTCCAGCGCCTCACGGTCATCGAACGCCTTCGAAGCAGCCTCGGTTTCAATATGCAGCACCCGCCACGGCACACCCAGCTTACGTGCACGGTTGTATCCGGCGCGAAGCAAGGTGCCGTCACTCGCGCCTCCAACGCAGGTGACTACGGAACCGATGGCGACAGACATGGATTTTCCGGGGATCTAGCCTGCGGAATAAATGGAGCGGAGCATCCAGGCCGCCTTATCATGAAATCGCATGCGCCCGACCATGATGTCCTGGGTTACCTCATCTCCGGCGTCCTGTGCCGTCTCCAAGGCGTTTCTTGCATCCTGCGAACACAGCTCATGACATTCAAGCAGGTTTTCCACCATGTGGCGCGAGGTGGAGGGAAGCTTTTTATCTTCCGGCACGGAAGAGAGTGACAGGAACTCGCTGATCGTGCCCGGCGCGGTGAAGCCCAGCGCGCGGATGCGCTCGGCAATTTCATCCCCGGCTTCGTGAAGGTTCTGGTAATGGTCTTCGAAAAGCGCATGCAGGCTTAAGAAATTTTCGCCTGTCACGTTCCAATGGTAGAAAAGCGATTTCTGGTAGAGAGTATATG
>CAYMDD010000073.1:0-7542 GCA_964389045.1 uncultured Rickettsiales bacterium | reverse complement strand
CCTCCGCGCCCTGCCGCCGCTGCACCAGGATCCGTTCGGTCGCATGCTGCTGGCGCAAGCCAAGACCGAAAAACTCACCCTCATCACCGCTGATAAACGCCTTGCCGAATACCCGGTCAAGACGTTAGTAATCAACGTATGACCCAAGACCGCCTCATCATTTTCGACACCACCTTGCGCGACGGCGAGCAATCGCCGGGCATGTCGATGAACCTGGAGGAAAAGCTCCTGGTGGCCGACACGCTCGACGCGATGGGCGTGGACGTAATCGAGGCCGGGTTCGCGCAGGCAAGTCAGGGCGATTTCGAATCCGTCCGCGCCATCGCCAGCCGCATCCAGAACGCGAGCGTCTGCTCGCTGGCGCGCGCCAAGGAAGGCGATATCGAGCGCGCGGCGGAAGCCTTGAAAGGAGCGAAGAACCCGCGCATCCATACCTTCATCTCCACCAGCGACATTCACCTCAAATACCAGTTCCGTCTTTCGCGCGAACAGGTGCTGGAGATCATCCATCAAACGGTAACGCTGGCGCGGAAATACACCGACAATGTCGAATGGTCGGCCATGGACGCCACCCGCTCCGACCGCGATTATTTATGCCAGGCGGTAGAAACCGCCATCAAGGCGGGCGCCGCCACCGTCAACATCCCCGATACGGTAGGCTATGCCATCCCGGAGGATTACGGAAGCCTGATTCGGTATTTGAAAGAGCGCGTACCCAGCATCGACAAGGCCGTCATCTCCGTGCACTGCCAGAACGATCTGGGGCTGGCCACCGCCAATTCGCTGGCGGGGGTGCTGGCGGGGGCGCGGCAGGTGGAGTGCACCATCAATGGCATCGGCGAGCGGGCGGGGAATACGGCGCTGGAAGAGGTGGTAATGGCGGTGAAGACGCGCCCCGACCTTTTCCCCTTTGACTGCGGCATCGATACCACGCATATCATGCGCGCCTCACGGCTGGTGCAGAATATTACGGGCGCGCATGTGCAGGTGAATAAAGCCATCGTCGGGGCGAATGCGTTTGCGCATGAATCCGGCATCCATCAGGATGGGATGCTTAAACACTCCGGCACCTACGAGATCATGACGCCGGAATCGGTGGGCTTGACCAAATCCACGCTGGTCTTAGGCAAGCATTCCGGCAGACATGCCTTCCGCGAGCGCCTGAAGGAGCTGGTGCTTGACATCGGCGACAATGCCTTCGAGGAGGCGTTTCACCGCTTCAAGGAGCTGGCGGATAAAAAGAAAGATATCTACGACGAGGACATCGTGGCGCTGCTGGATGACGGCAGCCGTGCGCGCGATGCGATCCGGTTGGAATCCCTGCACATCACCTGCGGTACGGTCGGGCCGCAGACGGCGATGATTTCGCTTCGCGTCGACGGCGAGGTGCGGCGGGCGACAGTGGAGGGCAACGGCCCGATCGACGCGGCTTTCCAGGCCATCCGCGCGCTGGTGCCGCATGAGGCGGTGTTGAAGCTCTACCAGGTGAATGCCTTGACCCGCGGCACAGATGCGCAAGGGGAAGTCACCGTGCGGCTGGAGAGCGACGGGAGGCTGATCGGCGGTCACGGCGCGGATATCGATACGGTGGTGGCGAGCGTCAAAGCCTATCTCGACGCGCTCAACAAGCTCCGCAGCATGCAGGCCATGCAGCGCTTGAGCCTGATGTCGGAGGCGGACGGAAGCCGTTGAGCGACGCTATCACCTGCCGCCTGCTGACGGCGGACGATGCTCCGGCGTTTCTTGCTCTCCGCCTGCGCGGCTGCCGCGAGGAGCCGAGCGCGTTCCTGGAGGATTACGAGGAGATCAAGGATAAAACCGTCGAAGACGCCAAGCGCCATTTTCAAAACGGCTGGATCGCCGGAGCATTCCTGGAAAACGCTCTGGTGGGCGTGGCGGGACTCTTCGGCTTTAAAGGCATCAAGACCCGGCATAAGGGGAAAGTCTGGGGCGTCTACACCGCGCCGGAGGCGCGCGGTCTTGGCATTGCGCGCCGCTTGATTACCATGGTGGTGGAAGAAGCCCGGAAAACCGGGATTGAAGTGGTGCATTTGAGCACCAACGTCGAAAACCCGGTATCGATTGGCCTTTACAAGAGTTTAGGCTTTGAGCCGTGGGGCGTGGAGAAGCACATCATGAAGCTACCCGAAGGCTATGTGGACGATGTGATGATGGTCAAATTCCTTTAGCTCATCCTTCTAAGTTTTAGTGGTAAATTAATATTTCCGTGCTAAATGCTTTGGAAGCACGCTTGCATTGCGTGTTTAATGTATCACTCCTATTCCAAGGGCTTTATCATGGCTACAGCCGCTAAACCGAAAAGCAATCCCTCCGCCAAAAGCAAACCCGCCGCACCCGTCATCCGCCCGGTGAAGGAAGCGGTGACGAAGTCGGCGCTCCTCAACGCCATTGCCGAGAAAAACGGGCTGACCCGCAAGCAGGCCGGCGAGGTGCTGGCAACGTTAGAGGAAACCATGCTCGGCTGCGTTCATCCGAACGGCGTGGGCGAGTTCGTGATGCCCGGCCTGTTCAAGGTCAGCTTGCAGAAAGTGCCCGCGCGCAAGGCCGGCACTCTTATCCGCAACCCCGCCACCGGCGAGATGATGAAGGCGGCTGCGAAGCCGGCTTCCGTCCGCGTGAAGGTGCGCGCGCTGTCCAAGCTGAAAGCCGCCGCGCTGAAATAGCCTGCATACTCCAACACCAATTAAAAAACCCCGGCGCCTGATGAAGATGCCGGGGTTTTTCGTTCAAAGAAAAGAGATGCGCCCGATTCTTTGAAGGATACCGTTTTCTAAGAGGTGAATCCCTCCATTGATACCACATCTAAAGAACCGAGCTTCGTACTTTCTTCGTAACTAGACATTGGATCACCTCCTTTCCGTTGTTGAACATCACTGTCAAAATATAGCGCAGAATGCCGCGGATTTCAATGGCGGCTTTTTAAGCCTTGGCAGCCGATGCGTCGTAACGTCTCGCTAACCTTGCAATGGTATAGTCTTGGGCAGGTTGAAACCGCCTAATTCAAAGAGGGCGCCATGTACTTTCTCCTCCTGGCCGTCGCCTATGCCGCGTTAAACCGCCTGCGCGGGAACGGCACCGTCCCGAAAATAGTAGCGTATGCGCTGTTTGCGGTGCTGCTTTGCGTCAACGCCTGGATACACGGCGCTGCTTTAAGCGCAGCGCAGATGGCGGTACTCTTCGCCATCGGCTGGGCTGGCACGTGGTGGGGGTTTAATCATTGCTGGGGCAAATATTTCCCCGACGCCACCGACACCAGCGGCAAGACGTGCGTGCCGCTTGTCGATAAAATCACCAACAGCATCATGGGAACCTACACCAGCGAAACGCCGATCCCGGAGGCGATCAACTGGAAGACGGTGGCCATGTCGATCCGCTACCTGATTTTCTTCGCGCCGAAATACGTGGCCGTTGCGCTGCTCATGGGCATCTGGGGCGTGCACACGCACGACCAGGCGATTGAAGGGCTGCTGATCGCCCTCTTCATCCTGGCGCTCGCCGGCCCCACCTACCGCTTAGGCTTCTGGATCGCCGAGCGCAAGCCGCAGTGGAACCGCTACAACGTCGCGTTCTCCGAGCTGATGATCGGCGCGGAATTCTGCATCGCGGACGGCGTGTCGGTGTAAGGCAGAGCATATTCTCCCCTTGCCTTCTCCGTCCTGTCCGCTAGAGTAGCGCCAGTTCCATCCCACCCTTTTCTTTTCTCCCATGTTCGGCAATCTTTTCGGCATGTCCGCGGACATGGCCATCGATCTAGGCACCGCCAATACGCTTGTGTACGTCAAGGGCAAGGGCGTGGTGCTCAATGAGCCTTCCGTCGTCGCCATGAAAAGCCATAACGGCGGCATGATCCCGTTCGCCTTCGGCAACGAAGCCAAGATGATGCTGGGCAGGACGCCCGCCAAGATCGACGCCAAGCGCCCGCTTAAAGACGGCGTCATCGCCGATTTCCAGTCGGCGGAGGAAATGATCAAGCATTTCATCCACCGCGTGCATGGCAGCCGCGGCGGCCTTTTCCGGCCCAGGCCGATGATTATCATCTGCGTCCCTTCCGGTTCCACCCCCGTCGAGCGCCGCGCCATCCAGGAAGCCGCCGAGAATGCGGGCGCGCGCGAGGTGTACCTGATCGAAGAGCCGATGGCGGCGGCCATCGGCGCAGGCCTGCCCGTCACCGAGCCGACCGGCTCGATGATCGTGGATATCGGCGGCGGCACCACGGAGGTGGCGGTGCTCTCGCTTGGCGGCATCGTCTACGCGCGCTCGGTGCGGGTCGGCGGCGACAAGATGGACGAGGCGATCATCTCCTACATCCGCCGCTACTGCAATCTGCTCATCGGCGAGACGACGGCGGAGAAGATCAAGAAGGAAGTGGGTGCGGCCTGCGCGCCCGAGGAAGGCGACGGGCATTTGATCGAAATCAAGGGCAGGGATTTGATGAACGGCGTGCCGAAGGAGGTGGTGCTGTCCGAATACCAAATTGCGGAGGCGCTGGTGGAGCCGGTGGGGCAGATCATCGAGGCGGTCAAGATCGCGCTGGAATGCACGCCGCCTGAGCTTTCCTCCGACATCGTGGACAAGGGCATCGTGCTCTCGGGCGGCGGCGGGATGCTCAAAAACCTCGACCTGGTGCTCTCCAACGCCACCTCGCTCCCCGTCTTCGTGGCCAAGGAGCCGCTGGCCTGCGTGGCCAACGGCTCCGGCCAGGTGCTGGAGAACCCGGCGCTTCTGAAACACGTGCTGTTCCGGCAGGAGTAGCGATGCACCAAAGCGCCTCCGACAAGATCGAAGCATTGTCGGACGGCTATTTAGCCGAACTCGAAGGCGCTCCCCTTGCTATCCTGGAAGTCGGCTCTCAGGTGGTGGAGCACACGCAGTACGCTATCCGCAATGCCATCGAGACACGCGGCTGGCGCTATGTGGGCATGGATATCGAGCCGGGCGTAAATGTCGACATCGCGGTGAAAGACCCCTACGACTGGAGGGAAGTGGAAAGCGGCGCGTACGACGCCATAATCTGCAATCAGGTGATGGAGCATGTGGGCATGCCGTGGGTGACGATGAAGGAGATGTTTCGCGTGCTGAAACCCGGCGGCGTCGCCTTCATCATCTCGCCTTCCGCCGGGCCGGAGCACCGCTTTCCCACCGATTGCTGGCGCATCTACCCCGACGGGTGGAAATCGCTCGCCGCGCATGTGGGCTTCCATGCGGTGGAAGTCTACACGCAGTGGAAGCCGCTCTACTATACCGACGGCAGCGACAAATGGCAGGATTCCTGTCTGGTGGCGCAGAAGCCAGCCATGCCGGGGGAAGCGGCAAGCGCCATCCCGCCGCTGGAAAACCGGCATGTGCTCGAAGAATACGCCAAGCGGCGCGCCGTCCGGGCGGGCGCCTACCCGCTGAAATACAAGCGCCGGGCATTATCGCGTCATGGGCGGGCATTCCTCAAGGAATTGTTCGGCACGGTGCGGGCTTAAGCGCTATAACGTCGTTTGCAATGTCTTTTGCGCCTGACTTTCCAGAGTTTGCTCAATCTGCTCGGCGCCCAGCTTGTCGAGCACGTATTGCGCGGCCTGCAGCTGCGTTTTCGCATCCATACCGTGCTCGACCAGGCTGCGGATGCTCTCGACGGCGCTGATCGTCAGCCTGCTCATCAGCCCGCGAATTTCTTCGGCGCGGCGCTTCTTTTCCTGCTCCAGCTCCACGCGGAATTCCGGCGATTGCTGCCAGCGCCACAGGGTTTCGCGCCGCATGTTGAGCTTATCCGCGGTTGAGGCAAGGGAGTAGCCCCGCGCCATCCAGTGGACGGCGCGCATCTGCTTGTCCGTGATTTCGGGGCAGGAAACGTTGCATTCTGTTGCATTTTGTTGCATTTTTAACCTTTTCGGCTGGGGTTTAAAGCTCCACCTTAGGGCCTGCCGGTTCCGCCCGGAAGGCGGAAAATGACAACGCCTATCACATTGCACGTCACAAAAGGTTCATTCGCTTAGGCCGTATATTTTCGTTAAACTGGCAAGCGTCAATACTTCCCCATTTGAACCGTACAGAGCGTTTCTGCACGGCGGGGAAGATCGGGGGCAGGCAACGGCATGATGCCGTTTCCCCATGACGTTTTCGCGCGCGGCTTGCCTGAAGCTGTGATGCGTACGGAAAGGACAGTGATGTTCTTCCACCTCAAGGTTTTTCATGTCGATGAAGAGAGCAATTTCTTCATCAAGGCCGGCAGCGCGGAGAACGCGTCCGCACTGGTCCAGTCGTCCGTGCAGAATCACAACGGCTGCATCATGCTGAACCTGGGCTACGACACGCACAAGATGTGTCCCTCGGTGTTGTACATCGAGGTTCTTAACGAAGAGGGCGGTGTGCTGGACAGGTATCACGCCTTCATCGGCGGCGCGGATAATCAGGACGCGGGCAGCAGGAGGGATGCGATTTACACCCATCTCGGCTTAATCCGCATGCCGTACACTCCGGCCTACGTCTAGCAGTTACAGGCTAACTCGCCTGGAGGCCATCCCCAACCGGGAGGTGGCCTTTTTCTTTAAGAATATCCCGTTGCGCCGCTCCTATTATTAACCTATGCTTGCCTCGTTCCATGCGCTTTCTTGCTCCCGGCTTTGCCTGGAGGGGCGCTTTGGACGTCAGTTCTTCCAGCCGGTTTCCGGCGAGGAGAAAGGAATGTCCCGGCTTTACAGCCTGCACGCGCGGATGCGGAGCCTTTGCTATCCGGCGTTCGTGGCGGCCTATGTCGGCACGCTGCTTTACATGATGACGTGGCCGCTGATGCTCGTCGATATGCCGAGCTGGCCGTGGCAGAAATGGCCGGTGCTCTTCGGCTGTACGGCCACTATGGCGGCAGCGCTGTGGGGCAATGCGCTCCTCGGCGCGGCGCTGCGGCAATACAGCCCGATCGCCGTGGCGGCATTCGCGTTCGGCCATCTCGTCTTTCTTGTCGATTGCCTGATGCTGTCGCGCTTATCGGGTTCGCCCGATCTAGCGGCCTGGCAGCGCGGTGGCCTGACAGGCGTGGCGCTGATCGTCAACCCGATCTTCTGGGCTGCGTTCAGCGTGTGGATCAACCTGCTCCACACGATGCGGGAATCGGTTAAACCCTGCACCGTCGATGCGGCCTGAAAAGATGTAACCCAAAAGGCTTCCGGGGATCAACCCGGAAGCCTTTCTTATTAACGGATTATTCGCGGCCTGCTTTCTTCTCGGCCACGTCTTCCATGTCTTCTTCCAGAATCTTCTGATCCACCTTTTTCTCGGTTTCTTTCATCGCGCGCACAGCTTTATTGGCGCCGATCTGCACGCTCTCGGAGGCCTGCTCCACACGGTCGCCTTCGGCCTTCGCCTTAGCTTTTTCCGCGCGGTTGACGGCGATGTTTTCGTTTTGCTTGGCAATCGCCGCGTCGTCCTTGGCGATGGCGCGCTTGGAGGCTTTCACGTCTTCCTTGGCTTCCTGCATGGTTTCGGCGAAGGCAGCGGAGGAAAACGAAACCGCCGCGGCGGCGAGGATGGCAATGG
>CAYMDD010000072.1:0-7668 GCA_964389045.1 uncultured Rickettsiales bacterium | reverse complement strand
CGATAGCGTGGTTGAAGTTGTTGTACGCGATAATAACGTCGATCAGGCCTTGCGCGTTCTGAAAAAGAAAATGCAGCGCGAAGGCTTGTTCCGCGAAATGAAAATGCGCCGCCATTATGAGAAACCCTCCGAAAAGCGCGTGCGCGAGATGAGCGAAGCCCAGCGCAGGCAGCGCAAGCTGGCCCGCAAAATGGCAGACCGCAACGATTAAGATTACATTCCGAAGCAGTATTTAGTTCCCCCGCGCCTGTCCTTGCGAAGCCTTCAGCCAAGGAGGATGCGGGGGATTTAGATGAGGAAGCCGCAAGTGATGCGCATAAGAGCGTTGACGGTTTCCCTCCGCCGTCCCTGATAGGCAGGTTGCATAGCGGGGGTGAGCAACGGATGACGGTCTTGAAGAGCCGTGCAACGACGCCCTTACCCCGGGAGGGCTAAACAATACTGCGCAAGAAATAGAAGCTTACGCTTCTTAAAGCGTGGATAATGCAAAAAAACCGATTAACTTTCCTCAAAATTTATAGTATATTGATACAAAGGCCGTTAGAGCTTATAATCGAATTTGGGAGAGTTTTTTATGAAAAAAGCGCAAGCTATCGCTATTCCTTTGCATCCTTTTTCAGCGGCGTTCATGTCGCTGCGCAACAGTGCCGAAGCGTTGGGCGACCGTTTATACGGCACGCAGGAACGCGCCAACGGCACGATGATGGTCGCCTTCCTCATGAGCGCACTCGGCGTATTGCTGCATACCACCAGCGCGTTCAGCCCCGTCTGCGCGATGTGACCTTGCTGTTAAGGCAGCAACGTCAGCGTATTCTCTTCCACCCTGAAACCGCGCAGGCGCTTTAGAAACGCCATGCCTAAGAGCGATTGCCGCATGTCTCCTTCGTTCACGGAGGCCTGCACCTTATCGATGCGTATTGAGCCTACCGAGATATAATCGAGCGTCACCACCGCGCCGCGTACGATGCCGGAAGCGGTTTGATACCGCCTTGTATAGTTGAGCGAGAGCATAGGCAGTCCCAGCCTTTCGGCGTCTTCCTTGGAAATCACGATATCCGTTGCCCCTGTATCCACAATAAAGCGGATTGGGGTGCCGTTCACATAGCCTTCGGCGTAGAAATGCCCGTCGACGTCGGCATGCAGCTCAACCCTGCCCCCCTTTACCGCCACGGGGCGGTGCGGGATGATTTCGCGCGCCACGCGGCTTTCCATAATCTCGCCGCGGTAGGCGTAAGCGGCTACCAGCGACAGCAAGATGACGACCCACAGCAGCGCCTCCCTGGCAAGCTTGCCCAGCGGCGCGTGCTTGGCTCCCTTCATGCTGCCCATCAGCATAGCCAGGATGAACAGCAGGTAGCCTATCTGCAGCACCGTGTTCTGTGAGTCCACCATGTACGGAAACCGCGCCCACAGCAGCACGATGACCGAGACGATGAACAGCAGGAACAGGCCAAGGCGCATATGCGTTCACATCATTCTTCCATGAGGAAACGCCGGATCAGGCTGATTTCTTCGTGCCGCATCAGGCTCGGCGCATGGCCTGCGCCGGGAATCTGCACATAATCGGTGATGTCGGGCCTAAGCGCCTGCATGCGCATCGCCGTCTCATGGGTCAGAATGTCGGATTCGGCGCCGCGCAGGATCAGCACGGGGCAGGTAATGCTCTCCCATATCCCCCATAGATCCACATCCTGAACTTTTTCCGGGTCGGCAAATGGCAGGCCGATGGCGGGGTCATAGCGCATGCGCGCGCCGCCTTGCGGGGTATCTTCGAAACTCGCGGCGAAGAGCTTTTGCCAGTGGCGTTCCTCCGCAATGCCGAACGCGGCATAAATGCCGCGAACCGCCACTTCCGCTTCCGCGCGCGAGGCGTATTCCATTTTTCTGCCCACATACTCTCCCAGCCGGAGCAGGCCTTCGCGCGGGATATGCGCGCCGATGTCGTTGAGCACCAGGCGGCGGATGCGTTTAGGCTGGCTTGCCGCCACCATCATGCCGAGGATGCCGCCCATCGATGTGCCGACCCAGTCGGCGCGGGGGATATTTAAGGCTTCCATCATGTGCAGCAGACCGTGCTGGTAAAGCGCGTAATTGTACCCGGCGGGGTTTTCGAGTTTCGGGCTGTCGCCGCGCCCCGGCATATCGGGGCAGAGTCCGCGGTAATAACCGGTCAGCGATTCGGCCAACGCATCGAAATCGCGCCCGTTGCGGGTGAGGCCGTGCACGCAGATAAGATGGCGCGGCGCCGTATGATTCCATTCATGCACCGCAAGCGTGTGGGCAGGTACGCCGTCTGCCGCGGGGATAGTGAGGGTGCGGGTGTCCGGTGTCACTGCGAATACGGCGCGCGCAGCGCTTTATAGGTGAAATGACGCAGCAGGACGGTGAGGGTGACTGCAAAAAGCACCGATGCGGTGACATCCAGCGGGAAATGCACGCCCACCGCCACACGCCCGTAAGCGATGAACGCCACCCACGCCACCCCCAGCGCCTTGAACGGAAGGGGCAGTTTCGGCCAAAGGGCTGCGACCATGAACGCAGCGAACGCCGCATGCCCGCTGGGGAAGCTGAACAGCTCCTTCGCCGGGTCCGCTTTGGGGCCGAGCACACGGATCTGCTCGGGAAACGCAATATAAGGCCGCGGCACCGTTGCGAAGCGCTTGACCATCCCTACCGTGCCGGCCACGCACACATAGCCGAGCGCCAAGACCAGCAGCAGCCCCGCCCAGCTCATTCCTTGCGCGCGGTTCACCGGTTTCCCGCTTAAACGGCGGATGCTTAACGCTGCCAGGCCGAATAACGCAATGACGGCGAAATAGGGGAAGAACATATGGTGGTCGGCATAAGGCATCGCCTGTAGAAGCACCGGTTCCAGAAACGCCGGGCGGGTGCGGTTGATCTCCACCGCCAGCGTATGATTAAGCGAATCTTCCTTGTAAAAATCCAGCAATTGCATACGCTTTTTTCAAGCCCTTGCCAGCGTCAGGCCGCTCATCATAATCGCGGGCATGCGGTTTTCCAGGATGTCGGCCACGATATAGGCGCTCCCCGCCCCTTGCGTCCAGCCCAGCGTGCCGTGGCCGGTGTTGAGGAGAAAGTTTTTCAGCGGCGTTCTCCCTAAGATCGGCGGGCCATCCGGCGTGGATGGGCGCAGGCACGCCCATTCGGTGCGCTCAGGGCTGTCCCACGCCGCCGCCGGGAACAGTGTGCGGCAGGCAGCCAGGATCGGCTCGATGCGGCTTTGAGTGACGGCATGGTCATAGCCCGCGAATTCCGCCGTGCCCGCTACGCGCAGACGATTGCCCAAGCGGCTGTAGACCACCTTCACGCTGCCGTCGGTAATGCTGATGTTAGGGCAATGATCGTCCGCCGGGATGGTGAGGCTGTAGCCTTTCATAGGGTAGATCGGCACGCGGATGCCGAGTTTTTTTAAATGCACGGCGCTGTAGGAACCCAGCGCCATCACGTAAGCGTCGCCGATGAATTCGCCTGCCGACGTCTCGATAGCGGCGATGTTTTCGCCTTGCGTGCGGATATCGGTGATTTCCGCATCGTAATGGATGGAAACGCTTAAATGCTCCTGGCAGTATTTCAGCAGTTCCTGACAGAACACGAAGGCGTCGCCGCTTTCGTCTTGGTAGGCGTGGATACCGCCCACGATCGGCCTGGCCGTGGCGCTCAACGCCGGTTCCATCTCCAAGCATTCCTCGCGCGTCAGCACTTTTTCCTCGCCGCCGAACTTGGCCTGGAATTCGGCCTGTTTTACCGCATGGTCAAAATCGCTTTGCGTGCTGAAGATGTGGAGAATGCCCTTATCGGAGAAATCGAAGGCAATGCCGGTTTCATCGCGGATGACGGCCATCTTGTCCCGGCTGTATAAACCTAAGCGCAGCATGTTGACGCAGTTGATGCGCGCCCTGGCCGTGGTGCAGTTGCGCAGGAAGCCTAAACCCCACCGCATCATCGCCATATCCAGCCGGGGGCGGACGACCAGTGGGGAATCCTCGCGGAAAATCCATTTCGGCAATTTGGGCAGAACGGAGGGGTTGCCCCACGGCTCGGCGTGGCTGTAGGAAAGCTGCCCGCCATTGGCGAAGCTGGTGTCGCCCGCGCAGCAATCCTTTCTCTCTAAAATGTGCACTTCGTGGCCGCGGGAGGCAAGCACATAGGCGGTGGTAATGCCGATAATACCGGAGCCGAGGATAATGACTTTCATGGCGTGTATGGATAATATGGGAGAAAGGCGCTGGCAAGCGCCACTTCGGGTTACTTAAATAAATAATTGGATATGTCACAAAAGCTTAACAATTATAAAGTACTATATTTGAGCATACTATTTTAAAGATCGCGTACATGACGGATAGCAATACCTCCACAGCTTTACGGCCCATCGATCCCAAAATGGCTAAGGACTTGCTTGATTTGGGGAAGCTCACCGAAAGAGGAGCTAACCTTGTGATTTCGCAGCCGAGAAACGTTTACGACCAATTCGAAAGCGGCGACATTAAAATAGAAGATATCATTGCCTTCCTCAGCAACACGGGTATCGACCATATAACAACGGGAGGGAGATTACCCATTACCGTCACAAGCAGAGTATTTGAATTGCGGGAAGCGGCGAAAAGGCCTGAAGCATATAAGGGTTTGCCATCGAACAGCTTCGTGCTTCCCGATTCGCAAAATGCCAAAAAATTAAAGGAAATTTTCAAAGCCAAAGAAAAAGAAGCACATGCCAGGCTACTGGATGCGCATGAAGCATTCAAAAACGAACTGCTTGCCAGCGGGCATGCGGAAAGACCAACGTCGGTGCGGGAAATTAAAGAATTTGCCGATACGCTGGATGCAGCGGAAACCGCGCTAATTGTTGCAGCCGATTTCGTTGTAAGTTCCTACAGAAATTATAATGATATTAGTAGACAGCGTTTGGAGATTGGCAAACCGATTCAACCGCTTCCGCAAAGAGTAAGATTTTCGACGATTCCTGCCAACGAAATGTCCCGCGAAAAAGCGGAGAAACTGGCAGGCGAGCACAAAGCCAGCCTCAGCACTGTCCGAAGAGCGCTGGCTGCATATGAGGCCATGCCCGCCGATGACCCGGAACGCGAGCGGGTGTTTGAAGCATTGAAAGGCAAACTTGCTCAAGCGTACGCACGCTCTCCCGAGGGCTTAAAGAAAGGCGTAAGCACATTGTCTAACGCTTCTATTTTTGAAGAGGATAATGACGACCTGCAGATAGCGTTTGAAGCAGATCCTACGCTTCAAACGGCGGCGCAGTGGATAGCATCCCTTGTACGGCAAGTCGAAGTGGGTGAAGATACCGGTAATGCAGTTGCCGCGAGGCAGGCCTCTTCTGCGCTTGCGCATATCGAAACGCGCCTTCCCGGCAACCGCTCTAAAATATTGATAGAGACCAAGCAAATATTAGCAGAAGATACATGGTGCGGCGCTGAACGCGACGCATTAATCCAAGATACGCTTACAACACTCCAAGAGGGCGCTTGGGCGCAACTCGCCAATCGGCCACCCACTGCCGCTACTCCTACTCCTTAAAAACCCGCCAGATCAGCTTTTATCCAGGAAAGCTTGATTTTAGCCTATCATTGCCATCAAACTGCAATAAAACTGTGATATAACCGTAACATTCACGATTTCTTAACATGCACGGTTTACACGGTTAATATGGCTGGAAGACTCCAATCCGATCCGCTTTTTCAAGGTCTTACGCGCCCGACGATGGTGCTCGGCGTCAGCTATATGTATTTCGTGCTGAATGCCGTGATCTGCCTGATCCTCTTCATCAACCTCCAGACGTTCAAAATCCTGCTGATCATGGCGCCGATTATTCACATGATCGGGTACGTCATCTGCCTCAAAGAACCTCGCGCAATGGAAATGTTTGTCCTCAAATGCAAAAAAGGCCTGCGGTGCGTTAACCGCAATTATCATGGGAATACCAACTCGTACGATCCTTACTAATCACCTATGAAAAATCCCCTCCAACGCCGCAAAACCGCCAAGGCCGCTTACGGGCGGCTGGAAGTGCCGGTTTCCACTTTTATCCCCTATTACTTCCACTGGGACGCGGAAACCATCTTCACCAAGGACAATGAATTCCTGCAAGTAATCAAGCTCGACGGCTTCTCGTTCGAAACGGCGGACGACGAAGACGTGGACATGAAGAAGATGGTGCGGAATTCGCTGCTCAAAAGCATGGCCGACGGTTCGTTCGGCGTATGGTTTCATATCATGCGCAGGCGGCAGAGCGCCTATCCGGGCGGCAAGCAGCCGACGGGCTTCGCTTCTTACGTGGATGAGATGTGGCGCGACAAGCACGAAGATAAGCATTCGTTCGTCAACGAGCTGTACGTCACCATCATCCGCAAGCCCGACACCAAGGGCGCCGCTAAAATTCACCATTATCTCAAAGCCGCCTCCGCCGTGGGCAGCAAGACTATGCAAGCGCAGGGCATGCGCGATAACCACAAAGAGCTGGCCGAATCGGTGCAGCGCGTGGTGGCGACCCTTAAAGACTATGGCGCGCGCACCCTGTCCGTGGTGGAGCGCGATGGCGCCGCCTATTCGGAGCCGATGGAGTTCCTAGGAAAAATCGTCAATTGCGGCATCAGCCAGCCGATGCTCGCCACCGCTTACGACATGTCGAGCTATCTGCCCAACTCCAGGCTTTATTTCGGCGAGCGCGCCATCGAGGTCGGCAACGGCGACATCAAGCGTTTCGCAGGCATCGTAAGCGTAAAGGAATATGCGCCCGCCACCGCGGCGGGGCTTCTGGACGGGTTTTTGCAGTTGCCGTTTGAATTCATCATCTCCCAGTCGTTCGAATTCGCCAACCGGCAGGTGAGCATCAACAAGATGCAGATCAAGCAGCGGCGCATGATGGCCGCCGAGGACGTGGCTATTTCCCAGGTGGCGGAAATCTCGGATGCGCTCGACATGGCCATGTCCGGCCACGTGGCGTTCGGACCGCACCATTTGACCGTGCTCTGTTATGAGGAGGATCTCTCCAGTTTGGAGAAAGTCATGTCGCTCGCGGTGGCGGAGCTGGTGAACGTGGGCATCAACCCCGTGCGCGAGAAATTCATGCTGGAGATGTGCTACTGGGCGCAGCTGCCGGGGAATTTCGAATTCGTGGCGCGGAAATCGGACATCACCACGCTGAACCTGGCGGGGTTCGCCTCCCTGCACAACTACCCTTGCGGCAAGATCGACGGCAACCATTGGGGCGATGCGGTGACGGTGTTCGATACCTCCTCCGGCACGCCGTATTTCTTCAACTTCCACCTGCGCGACGTGGGACACACCACCATCATCGGCCCGACGGGCGCGGGCAAGACGGTGCTGATGAACTTCCTGTGCGCGCAGGCGCAGAAATTCAACTGCCGCATGTTCTTCTTCGACAAAGACCGCGGCGCGGAGATTTTCATCCGCGCGCTGGACGGCAAATACACCATCATCGAGCCGGGCAAGAAATTCGGCTTCAACCCGCTGCATCTGCCGGATACGCCGGAGAACCGCACCTTCCTCGCCGAATGGCTGCACACGCTGGTGACGGTGAACGACGAACCGTTCACGGCGGAGGACATGGACCGCATCAACGACGCGGTGGACGGTAATTACAAGCTGGAAAAGAAAGACCGCATCCTGCGCAAC
>CAYMDD010000071.1:913-7680 GCA_964389045.1 uncultured Rickettsiales bacterium | reverse complement strand
CCTTTACCGAGCGTGGCTTCCAACTGCCCGCCGGAGAATACGCTATCGGCGAAGGAGAAGAGATAGACCGCGCCGGAATTAGTGTTGCCATTCGCCGGACCATCATCCCTGACAGCGCCCACCGCCAAGCGGTTGCCGTCGAGCGAGACAGATTGGCCGAAATAATCACTGAATCCTAACGCGCTAAGATCGATATTCTTACCGCCGGTATAGCCTTTGCCAATGACGGCTTCCAGCTGGCCACCAGAGAAGATGCTGTCGGTGAAGGAAAAAAGATAGACAGTGCCTTCAATTAAGCCGGTGTTAGGCTCGTAATCGCGTGGCGCGCCGACCGCCAGGCGGTTGCCCTCGAGCGATACCGATTTGCCAAAAAAGTCACCAGGGCCAAGCGTTGTGCCGACATCGATATTCTTCCCGCCGGTATAGCCTTTGCCAATAATCGACTCTAACTGGCCGCCCGAGAAATTATTATCTGTGAAAGAAAAAAGGTAAACTGCCCCGGTAAGAACATTAGCATTACCAGCGCCGCTATCCACATAGGCTCCCACCGCCAGGCGGCTACCGTCCAGCGAGACGGCGGAAGCAAAATTATCACCGCTTTCCACCTCATCCACATCAACACTTTTCCCCCTTAGATACGCGCCCCTGCCGAAAAGCGCGAAATTACTGTCGAATCCGGTGGAAGCGGCGTTGTCGATGGTGATGTTTTTCGGGTCGAGGAGCAGCGTGCCACCCAAGCCCGTCTGCGGCTGGCCGCGGAAGGTGAGCTTTCCGCCGGAGGAGATTTCCACGAAGCCGCCCGCGCCGTTGTTTAAGGGGCGCACATCGATATCGCCGTAGGACTTGGTGTCCTGATCCGACCAGACAATCGCCGTGCCGCCGTCGCCGCCTCTGCCGCGCGCGCGGATGCGCGTGCCGTTGTTGATGTAGAGCGCCTGCGCGTTGGGCAATTCGTTTTCCGGCAGGTTCTTGCCGCCCTGGAATTCGCCGCCGATGCGGATGACGCCGCCATCCCTGCCGCCGTCCGCCTCGAACTCCGCCGAGAGCGTGGCCATGGTATAGCCGCTTATGTCGATTGCGCCGCCATCGCCGCTGCCGCCGTCGGCGCGGTAATGCCCGGAGGTGACGATATGGCCGTCGGACGTGCTGCGGATGCTGCCACCGTCCGTGACGCCGCTTACGTCGATGAGGGCGCTGTTCGGCTCCATCGTGCGCTCAACCGAATGAATGCTGATGCGCCCGCCCCTGCCCGCCAGGCCGCGCGCAACGACATTTTCGGCCAAGGACAGCTGTTTGGCCTTGATCTTAACGCTGCCGCCTTCCGTGCCGGAGGCGTTAACGGTGCCGCCTAGGCTGACAAAGGAATTCGGGGCGTCGATGACGATAACCCCGCCTTCCCGCGTCAGCGAGGCGACGTTCAACTCGCCTTCGACAGTGACCAGGCTGTCCACTACCTTGCGCCCTTCCGCCGCTGTCAGCACGATGGCGCCGCTTTCCGCATCGATGCGCCCGGTGTTCTTCACCAGCTGATGCGTCACCGCATCGCTTAAGCGGACTTCCAATAGCCCGTTACCGTAAAGATCGACCGTCACCGCATCGCCGGAGGCAAGCTCCACGCGCCCCAGCTTGGCTTGAATGACGCCGCTGTTTTCCACCTCCGGCGCGACCAAGCCTACCAGCCCCACTTCTTTCGCGGTGATGGTGCCTTCATTGACAATCTTGGCTTGAGGGCTTCCGGGCTGGTGGAATTTCAGCTGCCCGGCCATGAAATCCGCGTTCGTGGCGTTGGCGGTGGTGGCCACCAGCCCGTTCACGTCCACGCGCGAATCCTTGCCGAAGAACACGCCGTTCGGGTTGACCAGCACCACATTGCCGTTGGCGCTTAAGCGCCCCATGATCCGCGAAGGATCGGGGCTGTTCACGCGGTTGAGCACGGCGCTGGTGGAGGAAGGCTGGTGGAACTGGGTGTGCTCATCCACCGCGATATCGAAAGAGCGCCAGTCGATCACCGCCCGCTCGGTGGACTGGTAGACATCGAGCTTTTTGCTGGTGGTGGAAACAATCGCAGCGCTGCCGCCCACCACCACGCCTTCTTCCGGGTTCGCGCGCGCGGGCGCGGAATAAAGCATCGCAATCGCGGTCAAGCCCGCGCCGGTCAGGCAGGAGGTGGATTGCAGCCGCGAAAGCGCTCTCATCCCTTATTTATACGAAAAATATGTTAATAAATGATGCACGGTTAATGGAATAACCGGTTGTATTAGAATTCTTTTGCCAGTTTCAGCAGCACTCTGGGGTTCTTGCCGTTGCCGTATTGCGGAGCATCCACGCGCCGCGTGAGAGGCTGCGCCACGCCCAAAGAACCGGAAAAGCCATTTTTATCAGAAGCATAAAGGCCAATCCCCATCGAACTCGCCGATTCCTCCGCAGGCTGGCCGGGGTCGTCGTTCCAGATTTTGCCGATATCGTAAAAAGCAAAGGGTGTAAAGCTGAACTCCCTCCATTCGGGCAGGCCGGTATAGCGCAGCTCCAGAGAGGCGCTCACCCCGTCATCGCCCAGCAGTTCGGAAGGATCGTACGCGCGCCCGAATGCCTGGCCGCCATAGCCGAACTCCTCCGAGGAATAAAGCGCGCCCGACGCCACTTGCGCCTCCACGCTCCCGATCAGCAGCAACTCCCCCGGCAGCCCCTGCCGCCGGGAAACGGCGGCTTCCAGCTTGGTAAAATCAGGTTTGGCGCGTGCACGGCTGACATCCGTATCGCCCGCGTCGCTTGCGCCGAACGCATCGATGCCTTGCGTCAGCTGCACATTCACCAGATTCGCCCCGCCCCACCGATCCGCCCGCTCATAGTCCGCAGCGGCGCGTATGGTGCGGATCCGGTCGCGCACCAGCGGCGTATCGCCGATATCGGTGTCGGTGTTCTTAGCCTGAAGCTCCGCCTCAAGCGCCAGATTCTCCCGCCATTGCCGGATGGGCTTATAGCGAACAGCTACGCTCCCCTCCAGGGCGTTGCTCTTGATGTCCCGCGGCTCAAGCGTATGGCCGGGGTGCGAATTCACGTAATTCGCCGAAACCGTCCCTTCCCATTCCGGCGCAAGCGGCACGGTATGGCTGGCCGAGAGGTATTTCAGCTCATCCGCCGGCACGGTCATGGCCGCGGAGACGGTCGTATTCTGTAGCGGGAGTATGCTGGCGGTATAGGCGCCCGACACTTGATGCGGGCCGATGAAGCGAGAGCCGAAATTATTATATTGAACGCTTCCTCGCCCGGCTTTTTCCACCGGCAGCAGGTTCAGCGCCACCGCGCCTTGCGCGCCGCCTTCTTGCGGTTCCACGACCGCGCGGAAGGAAAAGCCCGGCAGATCATTCAAGCGCAACAAGAAGCTTTCCAGCGTTTGGATGCTGACCGGTTTTTCCGCCAGCAGCGCCTCCCTTAAGTCATGCACCACGGCATGCTCGCCCACTTCGCCGTCAAGCGCGATAACGCCGATATAGCCCTCCACCATGCGAATAGTGACGATACCGTCTTCGATGTCCTGCTCCGGCAGGAATGCCCGGCTTAAGAAATACCCCTCCTGGCGATACGTGTTGGTGATAGCGTTGGCTGCGCGCCATAGTTCGTCCAGCCCGACTTCTTTCCCTAAGCGCTCTTTGTAAAGATCCTGAAAACGCTCCTGATGGAAGGCGGTCACGCCTTCGATGCGCACCTCGCGCAGCACGAAGCGGATGGATTTGGCTTCCTCGGGGATATCTTCCGCAACAGGCGCCTGCACGGAAGGCGGCACGCCGCCCGTCTCTTTTTCTTCGCTATTTAAGCTCCGCTCCTCCGGCACGATCCTGCCTGCGTCGGCAGGCCCCGGCACCTGTTGCGCATAGGCATTCGCTGCAATGAGAAAGAGAGGGAAAATCCCCATCCACAGGCTTTGGCGCATCCGGCCTTTCCTTAATGTGATAAGGCTTCAAATATCATTAAAGAATTAATGATGCATAAAAGATGCATAAAGAGAGAGTTAACGCCGGTCTTATCGGCATATTTGCCACAGCGGAGGGGCGTTTTCTTAAGGTTTCCGCTCCACCCGGATGATGATGCGGCGGTTCCGCTCCTGATTGGCGGGAATCGCCTCGCCCGCGCCGTTGCGGTTCGGCACTTTCGGGTCGGAATCGGCATAGGCCTCGGCGCGGATGGCATCCGCTCCGACCTTGCGTTCCTGCAGAAAACGCACAATGCGCGTGGCCTGAAGCGCGGATAGATCCCAGTTGGACGGCGTATCCCCTTCGGGCGCGGTATCGTCGGTATGCCCTTCCACGGCGATGTCGAACCGCTGCGCTCCGCTGTCTTTGAGCGCATCCGCCAGCTCCATCAGCGTGGAGAGCGCGGCGGGGCTGATCGTGGCGGAGCCGGGTTCGAAATAAGCCGCCGATGCCAGCTCGATGCGCAAGCCGCGCGGGTTTTTCTCCACCGACATCGACTGGTAGGCCTGGTTGGTGTCGATAATGCCTTCAATGGTTTTATAGGCGCCCGTAAACGGCGTGTTGAGCTTGACGCTGCCGAAGACATCCTTGATGCCGGAGGTGGCGGCGGCCAGCCGGTCTTTCTTCGGCTCGGACGTGGCGATGAAGATGACGAAAAAACACAGCAGCAGCGTAATCATGTCCGCATAGCTCATCAGCCACGATTCGATGCCGCCTTCATGCGCATCGTGAGGCTTGCGGCGGAAGGGCGAGGGATGCCGGTTCATGCCACCTTCTGCGCCGTCTCGCGCTTGAGCTGCGTGTCGAGGTCGAAATGGATCGGGAAATCGAGGAAGCTGTTAAGCCTGTCCTGCATATAGCGCGGCGACTGTTTCTCGGCTAGGAGCACCAGCCCTTCCGTCAGCATATAGTTGCGGAAGCGCATGATTTCCTCCTTCTGCATCAGCTTGTCCGCGGCAGGCAGGCAGATCAACCGCGCCGCGATGATGCCGTAGAGCGTGGCGAGCAGCGCGATGGCGAGGCCGCCGCCGATCTTGGTCATGTCGCCCTCAACGTTTTGCAGCATAATCACCATCCCCACCAGCGTGCCCACCATGCCGAAGGCGGGAGCGGTGGCAGCCATGTTGCGAAGCACTGCCACGGGCGTGATGCGCCGCTCGAACTGCGCTTCCACCGCCGTGTCGAGCATCAGCCGCAGCTTCTCCGGCGGATAGGAGGAGACGACCAGCTCCACCCCGTAGCGGAGCAGCGGCTCGCGGATGCGGGCAATTTCCGTCTCCAGCCCCGGCAGGCCTTTGGATTGCACCAGGTATGCCCATTGGATGAGGCGGAGGATTTCGGCGTTTAAGCCTTCAAGCGTTGAATGCGGCTTTTCCATCATGTGGCCGATGGCTTTGAAGGCGAGGATCACCGAGCGCGCCTGGTAGCTCATAAAGGCGTTGGCGATAGCGCCGCCGATGACGATCAGGAAGCCTTCGATGCTGATAAACGATTGATAATTATCGGTGCCGTGGGCAATGGCGCCCACGATCAGCACGAATCCGACAATAGTGCCCGCAATGGTGGCGAGCGAAACCGAGCGAAGCATGAAAGAATTTTTTAAAGAATTACGCCTGTTGAAGGAAAACGGTTTTCCGCTATGATGGAAGCACATCCAAGTTAAGAAATTGCAAAGGAATGGCTTTTTCCCGCCCGCCCCGCATCGGTTTTACGCTCGATTATGAGACGAAACCCACCTATTCCAAGCTGCCGTGGTACGCGCTGCGCGAGAATTACTGCGCCAGCGTCGAGCGCTTCGGCGCCGCCGCTTTCGGCCTCTCCCATGCCGTCGAACAGGTAGAGGCCTATCTGGATGTTCTGGACGGCCTCATTATCACCGGCGGCGCGTTCGACATTCCCCCGGCCATGTATGGGGCAGAGGATGTGCACGAAACGGTGGAAACCAAAGACCGCCGCACGCAGTTCGAGTTCGCCGTGACGAAAGCGGCGATTGCGCGGAAAATGCCGGTGCTCGGCATCTGCGGCGGGCAGCAATTGCTGAACGTCGTCTTAGGAGGGAGCCTGATCCAGCACATCCCCGACGCCGTGCCGGACGCCCTCGCCCATGAACAACCGAACCCGCGCAATGAACCGGGGCATAGCGTAGAGGTGAAGGAGGGGACGTTACTGCACCGGATTCTCTTTTCTTCTCCCTCCCCCTTGCAGGGGGAGGGCGGGGTGAGGGTTAAGGGTCAGGGGGAAACCCCCTCCCTGACCCTCCCCTTTTCAGGGGGAGGGAATTTCATCAATGTCAATTCCGCCCATCACCAGGCGGTGGACAGCCCCGCTCCCAGCGCGCTTGGCAACGCACTCGCACCGGACGGGGTGATCGAGGGCATTGAACTGCCCCAATCCGCCCACCCGTTTTGCTTGGGCGTGCAGTGGCATCCCGAATATCACGTAAGCGAGGCCGATACGCGTATTTTCGAGGCGTTTGTAGCCGCCTGCCGCACTTATGCCGATGGAAAATAATCCGCACCCGGCCCCCGAACGCATCGCCAAGCGCATCGCCGCGTCCGGCCTCTGCTCCCGCCGCGATGCGGAAAAGCTGATCGTGGCCGGCAAAGTCAGCGTCAACGGCAAACGGGTGGATACGCCTGCCTTTACCGTCACCGCCGCCGATAAGGTGAAAGTGGAAGGAAAAATGCTGGGGGAAAAAGAGGAGGCGCGCCTGTGGCTCTACCACAAGCCACCCGGCCTGGTGACCACGCACCGCGACGAAAAAGGCAGGGACACCGTGGTCGCCCATTTGCCGGA
>CAYMDD010000071.1:0-903 GCA_964389045.1 uncultured Rickettsiales bacterium | reverse complement strand
CTTCTGCTCACCAATGACGGCGGCCTCGCGCGCCTGCTGGAACTCCCATCCACCGGCTGGGTAAGGCGCTACCGCGTGCGCGCCTTCGGTGATTTCACGGAAAAGATGCTCGCTTCGCTCAAAAGCGGCATCGCCATTGACGGCGTCCGCTACGGCAGCATCGATGCGGTAATTGAAAGCCAGAAAGGCCGCAACGCCTGGCTGAATGTAAGTTTGAAGGAAGGCAAGAACCGCGAGATTCGCAAGGTGTTCAAGCATTTCGGCGCGGAAGTCTCCCGCCTGATCCGCGTTTCGTACGGGCCGTTTCACCTAGGCAAGCTGGCGCGCGGCGACGTCAGGGAAGTCACGCAGCGACAGTTGCGGAATTTTCTGCCGAAGACGCTCTGACAGTTTTTTTATCTTTAACTACGCATCCGCGTACTGCGGTTTGATTTAGCCGCGAATAGCTTCTTTTTCTCAAACGGCGTTTCCGCTCTAGACCTGAGCGTTTCAAGGAAATGCGATTGAACTTTTTTAAAAACATCCAACAAGCAGGAGCTATGTTATGCCAAGAGCATCAACAAGAAGAAGCGCGCGTGAGCGTGACGAAGAGGAATTGCGGCTGGTGAAGAACCGCAACGGCTCTTCCCGCTACAGCAGCAATCAACAGGACGAGGATGACGACCAGGACGAACGGGGCGGTCGCCGTTCTTCTTCGCGCTCCGGCAGCGGCAGGGGCGGCAGCCAGTCGCGCGCGCGCGATGAGGAAGGCCGCTTCACCGGCAGCGATGACGATGAGGACGACAACCGTCGCTCCTCACGCTCTAGCAGCCGCAGCTCGCGCTACGAAGAAGACGATGAGGACGAGGATGAAGACGATGATTACTCCTCCAGCCGCCGTTCTTCCTCTTCCCGCTCCGGCAG
>CAYMDD010000070.1:6704-7718 GCA_964389045.1 uncultured Rickettsiales bacterium | reverse complement strand
GCGAAGTGATGGTAAGCCCTAGAATCATGCTTAAGATAGCCACCAGGCAGGGCACGTTATAGAGCATGTAATCGAGGCTAGGGTTGAACCAGGCGCGAAAAACGGTGACGACGGGCAAATCGGCGACAGGTGCGCCGTTCTTGCGCAGCAATTCCAGGTTGAAGCCCTGCACGATGCGGTTCATGTAGCCGCCTGCGATCTGGGCGGCGTTCGATTTCCTGCCGTCCAGGATCATCTGGAAGGAGGCGGTATCGCCTTTCAAGGCTTTCGCGGAGAAATCCGGCGGGAAGCTCAAGGCAATCAACGCGTCCTGCCGGTCGATCAGGCGCTTGATGTCCGCATCGCTGCGGGCGATGTGCAGCTTGGCGACGTAAGGAGAACCGGCGATGCGCTGAATGAGTTCGGCGGAATGCCACCCGGAATCGCGGTTATAGACGGCGACGGAGATATTTTTTACCTCCAGGGTGGCCGCGTGCGAGAGGATGACCAGCTGGATGACGGGCGGCATCACCAGCGCGAAGCGCGTCTGCTTGTCGTGCCAGACGGCCAGGATTTCCTTGACCATCAAGGCGCGGATACGCGCCAAGGAAGCTCCCCAGCGCCGCATCAGTCGAGCCTCTTGCGTGAGCGCCGGGCAGTCAGGCCAAAAAGCGCGAGCGCAATCAACATCATGGCGAATAGGTTGGGCAGAATGACGCTCCAGAGCGTGCCCGCCACGAACAGGGATTGCAGGATGGAGACGAAATAGCGCGGCGGCAGCAGATAGGTGAAGAGCTGCAGAGGCAGGGGCATGGATTCGATTTCAAAGAGATATCCCGAAAGCAGGAAAGCGGGCAGAAACGCGCTCATCAGCGCGATCTGGCTGGCGATGAACTGGCTGCGCGCGGCGGAGGAGATGAGCAGGCCTTGCGCCAGCGAGGCCAGCAGGAAGCAGGCGGTGGAGAGCACCAGCACCAGGCCTGAGCCGCGAAACGGCACGCCGAAGAGAAAGATGGTCAAGGCCACGCAGAGCGC
>CAYMDD010000070.1:0-6694 GCA_964389045.1 uncultured Rickettsiales bacterium | reverse complement strand
AGGAAATACGGCGCGATTTTGGCGGCGATCATCTCCGAGATGCGTAAAGGAGTGGCCATCATCGCCTCCATCGTGCCGCGCTCCCATTCGCGCGCCACCACCATGGCGGTCAGCAGGGTGCCGATCATCGACATGATAACGGCGATGGAGCCGGGCAGCAGCACATGCTCGCTTTCCAGCTCGGGGTTGAACCAGACGCGCGCTTCCGGCGCGATGGGCAGCCTGAACTCCAGCCCCAGCTCTTCCTGGCGTGCGGCAAGCCAGGCGTTCACTACGCCTTCGGCGTAGTTTTCCACGAAGCTGGCCGTGTTCGTCTCGCTGCCGTCGGCGATAACCTGGACGGGGGCGGTTGCGCCTTGCGCGAGCTTTTGGCCGAAATCCTGCGGGATCACCACCAGGCCGCGAATCTCCGCCGCCACCAGCTTCCGCGATAATTCCGCGCGGGTAATGCCCGGTTCGACGCTGAAATAGCGCGTGCCTGTAAAAGCATCGGCGAGCGAGGCGCTTTCCCGGCTGCCGTCTTCGTTGACCAGGCCGATCTTGACGGTATTGGCGTCGAGGGAGACGCCGTAGCCGAACAAAAACATCATGATGAGCGGCAGGACAAGGGCGATCAGGATGCTGCTGGGGTCGCGCAGGACTTGCAAGCTCTCCTTGCGCGCATACGCCAGGAACCGCTCGGTGGAAGCGGCGCTCATGCCGCCCGCCTTTCCGCTTCCGCGCTATCCCATTGCTCTATCAGAGCGATGAAGGCGTCTTCCAAGCTCGGGTCGGGCAGGCGCTCGGAGGCGGCTTTGCGCTTCAGCTCGTCCGGCGTGCCGGAGGCGATGTTTCCGGCGCGGTAGATCAGGGCGATCCGGTCGCAGTATTCCGCCTCGTCCATGAAATGGGTGGTGACCATGACGGTTACGCCTTTTTCCGCCAGCGCATTGATATGCAGCCAGAACTCCCGCCGCGTCACCGGATCCACGCCGGAGGTGGGTTCGTCGAGGAACAGCACGTCCGGGCGGTGCATGACCGCACAGGCGAGGCTCAAGCGCTGCTTAAAGCCCAAGGGAAGCGTACCCGCGTTGCTTGCAAGATACGGCTTTAGTGCAAAAATCTCGATCATTTCCTCGACACGCTCGGCGCGCTTGGCACCTGTCAGGCCGTATGCCCCGGAAAAGAAATTCAGATTATGTTTTACGTTTAAATCCCCGTAAAGCGAGAATTTTTGCGCCATGTAACCGATGCGTGCGCGCGCTTCGGATGTGCTGGTTTCGAGGTTGAGGCCGGCCACCCGCGCTTCCCCGCTGCTTGGTTTAAGAAGTCCGCACAGCATTTTGAATGTCGTGGATTTCCCGGCGCCGTTGGGGCCTAGCAGCCCGAAAATCTCGCCGCGCTTTACCTGGAAACTGATGTCTTCTGCCGCGGTGAAATCGCCGAAACGCTTGGTGAGGTTTTTGGCTTCAATCGGCGGCGCGCCGTTTTCTTCTTCCGTATGGATGCGTTCGGCCAACAGCGAGCGCTCCTCTTTCACGCCCCCCAGCAAATCGATGAACGCATCCTCGAAGCGTGGGGGAACAGAGGTCAGCGGAATGCCGATGCGGCTCGCGTCCTTCGCTTCCTTCAACACCACGCGGATGCGCGTGCCTTGAATGACGCCGTCGAGCACGTCGCGGCGCTTAAAGAGCGCCATCAGCGCCTGCCGCCGCTCCTTAAGCGGCGATTCGAAGGTGAATGTTCTGCCTTGGGCGCGAGCGCTCAACACCGCAGGCGCATCAGCGAACAGCAGCCTGCCTTCGTTGAGCAGGATTACCGCATCGCAGGCTTCAGCCTCGTCGAGATAGGCGGTAGACCACACCACGATCATGCCTTCCTTAGCCAGTTCTTTGACCATTTTCCATAGCTCCCGCCGCGAGATGGGATCGACGCCTACGCTCGGCTCGTCGAGCAGCAGCACTCTCGGCTTGGCCAGCAGCGCGCAGGCCAGCCCGAGCTTCTGCTTCATGCCGCCGGAAAGCTTCCCCGCCAGTCGCCCGGTGAACGGTTGAAGCGAGGTGAATTCCAGCATGCGCCCGAAGGAGGCGCGCTTTTCTTCTCCCCGGATGCCACGGAGGCGGGCATAAAGTTCCAGGTTTTCGCGCACGGTTAAATCTTCGTAGAGGCCGAATTTCTGCGGCATGTAGGCGAGGATAGCGTGAATATCGGCGGCCTCCCTCACCGTATCGAAGCCGCAGACGGTGATGGCGCCCTCGTCGGGGAGCAGCAGCCCCGCCATCAGCCGCATCAGCGTGGTCTTGCCCGCCCCGTCCGGGCCGACCAGGCCGGTGATGCAGCCTGGCCCGATGACGGCAGATAGATTCTCCAGCGCGATGTTGCCCAAGAAACGCCGCGTAACGCCTTCGATGCGGATGGCGTCAGTCACGCCGCGACTCAGGCTGGGGCTGATCGGTGGCGATGGTCACGGTTACCGGCATGCCCTGGCGCAGCCTGCCTTCCTTGTCCTCCACCGTGATGCGCACGCGGTAGACCAGATCGGTGCGCAGCTCCTTGGTTTCGATGTTTTTCGGGGTGAACTCGGCCTGCGGGGCGATGTAGCCGATCTGGCCTTCGAAGGGGGGCAGCGTATCGGTGTCGGTTTCCACGCGCACCCGCATGCCGGGGCGGATGCGGCCTAAATCCGGCTCGGCCACGTAGGCGCGCACCCAGACAGGCCGGGTGAGGGAGAGCGCGTAGACCGTCGCCCCCGCCGCCACGATTGCGCCCGGTTCGCGCACGCGGGTCAGGATAATGCCGTCTTCGGGTGCTAAGATGCTTGTGTCGGCCAGCGCGGTCTTGGCTGCCGCGATTCGCGCCTGGGCGGCATCCAGCAGCGCGCGGCCTGCGGAGATATCCTCAGGCCGGAATCCTTCCTCGCTCATTTTCAGCGCTTGCCCGGCGGCCTCCCGTTGCGCCAAGGCCGCTTTCTCGGCGCTTGCCGCATCGTCAAAGGCTTGCGCGGAGACGGCGCCGGAGGAAAGGAGAAGCTTCTGCCGGGCGCTCAGGCGCTTGGCGTTCGTATACGCCGCTTCCCGCTCGGCCAGGGCCGCCTGCGCCTGCGCCACTTCCTGCGGGCGGTTGCCTTTGGCGAGTTTTTGCGCGTCGGCTTCGGCTTTCAGGCCTTGCGCCTCGGCGGCGGCTACCTCATGGCGAAACGGCGCATCGTCAAGCATGGCGAGCACGTCGCCTTTCTTTACCGCGTCGCCTTCCTCCGCCTTCATCTCCGCGATGCGCCCGCCGACGCGGAACCCCAGCTCCACTTGGCGGATATCGACATTGCCCTGGAGGATAAGCTGCCGGGATTCCCGGCGGCTCTCCGCCCACTTCATCCCGCCCCAGACAACGAGAGCCGGGGCGATAAGGACCAAGAGCAACACAATGCTGCGCTTTTGCATGGGTTTACGCACCAAAAAGTTTACCGGGCATGACTTAAACCACACGGTATAGTAATTCACCGCGGGAGTATACGCGCGCAGTTGATTAATTAAAGTTAAATATGCGCCGCCGCTTGCCGTCCATGTATAAATGATGCATGTTTAACTGCTTCCGTTGAATGCTTTCCGATTGACGCCGTGCCCTTTTTTTACCACGATGCCCGGCTTTAACGCCTAAGATAAATCTCTTAAAAAATATGACCTTCTGCGTTGCCATCAAAGTCAAAGACGGGCTGATCGCTCTGGCCGACGGGCGCATTACCGCCGGGACGCAAATGACCTCGGCGCGCAAAATCTCGGTGTTGGGCGAGGGCAAAAGCCGTTTCTTCATCACCACCTCCGGCCTGCGCTCGACGCGGGACAAGGTAGTGGCCTACATGGAGCAGGAGATGCAGAACGGCGCCGTGTATCACTCCATGCTCGACACCGTCTCCGCCTATACGCGCCTGCTGCGGCAGGTGGAGAGCGAAGACCGCAGCTACCTCGAAAAATCGGGCATTGCTTTCAATCTCCACACGCTGATCGGCGGCTTCCTGCCCGGCGACATGGAGCCGCGCCTGTTCCTGGTCTACCCCGAAGGCAACTGGATCGAGGTGGATCAGCCCACCCCTTACTTCATGATCGGGGCGATGGGCTATGGCAAGCCGATCCTCGACCGGACGCTCCGCTACGAAACCGATATTCGCACCGCCATCAAGATCGCCTACCTTGCCTTCGACTCCACCAAGTTCAGCAGCTCGGACGTGGGCTTCCCGGTGGATATGCTTACCTTCCACCTCTCCGACGGGGAGTGGCGGCACGTGCAGCTGCAGAACGAGGACGTGAAGGAGCTGCGCGACTGGTGGAACCAGAATATCGCCAAGCTGGTGGGCAACGCGCCTGATTGCAGGCTGTTTTCCGACCTGCTCGCCTCCCCTGGCTGACTGATGCCGATGGGTGGGTTGCTGGAAACATATGACAACAATAATTTTTTCTGCGAGATGACGGCAGCGGCGCAAGCCGCGCATCCCGATATCGCGCGGTTTTCGCACCTGCTCGACCATATGAGCGGCCAGGATCTGCAGGCGCGTTCCGACCTCGCGCACCGGCGGTTTTACAACCAAGGCGTCACCTTCACCCTCTACTCCGGCGACAACATCTCCACCGACCGGGTGCTGCCGTTCGACGTGATTCCGCGCATCATCAGCGCGGCGGAGTGGGATGTCATCGAGCGTGGGGCGCTCCAGCGCGTGCGCGCGCTGAACCTGTTCCTGCGTGACATCTACCATGAGCAGCGCATCTTGAAAGATGGCGTCGTGCCGGCGCAGATGGTACTGAAAAACCAGCATTTCCAGCCGTGCATGCAGGGGTTTAAGGTCCCTAGCGGGGTGTATGTGCATATTTGCGGGATTGATCTGGTGCGGAGCGAGGAGGGGAGCTTCCACGTGCTGGAGGATAACGCGCGCACGCCGTCAGGCGTCTCCTACGTACTGGAAAACCGCGCAATGATGCTTCGGTATTTCACCGATTTGATCCACGGCATGCGCGTGCGCTCGGTGGGCGAGTACGGGCAGAAGCTCCGGCAGGCGTTAAGCAGCGTCGCGCCCTACACGGCGGAGGAGGGGATGACGGTGCTGCTCTCGCCGGGCATGTACAATTCCGCCTATTTCGAGCATGTGTTCCTGGCGCAGGAAATGGGCGTGCCGCTGGTACAGGGGGATGACCTTTTCGTGGAAAACGGCGCCGTCTACGCCAAGACCACCGACGGGAAAGCGCGCGTCTCGGTGATTTACCGGCGGATCGACGATGATTTCCTTGACCCGCTGGCCTTCCGCCCCGACAGCCTGCTCGGCATACCGGGGCTGGTGGAGGCTTACTTAAGCGGAAGCGTGACGCTCGCCAACGCCATCGGCACCGGTGTGGCCGACGATAAGGCGGTCTATGCCTACATGCCGCGCATCATCCGCTATTATTTGAGCGAAGACGCCATTCTCCCCAACGTGGAGACGCATATCTGCGCGGAAGAAGAAGCGCTTGCATACACGCTCGACCACTTGGAGGAGCTAGTGGTCAAGCCCGTGGGCGCAAGCGGCGGGTACGGCCTGCTGATCGGCTCGCATGCCACCAGCGCGGAGCTGGAGGAATTCCGCGCCAAGCTTAAAGCCGACCCCGCCAACTACATCAGCCAGCCGGTGCTGAAGCTCTCCGTATCACCGACGCTGATCGACGGCAGGGTGGCGCCCCGGCACGTGGATTTGCGGCCTTTCGTGATTACGGGCGCATCGTCCTGGGTGCTGCCGGGGGGCTTGACCCGCGTGGCGCTTAAGGAAAGCTCGCTGGTGGTCAATTCCTCGCAAGGCGGTGGCTCCAAGGACACATGGGTGCTGGAGCCATGAGCGAAACCCGCCACGCCGACATCACCCTCGCGCGCTATGCCAGCGCCATGTTCTGGATGGGACGCCATCTGGAGCGCGCGGAAAACCTGGCGCGCCTGCTCGACATCATCCACACCTTCTCGCCGGGTGCGCGCGGCGAGCAGAACTGGCAGTCGGTGCTGGCCATCCATTGCGACGAAGCGGTCTTTGCCGGGCGCTACGGGCAGGTGACGGGCGAAAATGTGCTCAAATTCTATATTACCGACACGGAGCACCCCAATTCGCTGACCTCCTGTGTGCGGCAGGCGCGGGTCAACGCCACGCAGCTGCGCGCCGTCATCGGCGTGGAAATGTGGGTACAGATCAACGTGATGCATAATTTCCTGGCCACGCTTAAAAACGATGCGCTGGACGCGCCCACGCTCCCGGGCCTGCTCTCCAAAATTCGCCGTCAGGCGCAAGCCTTCACCGGCATTACCGAAGGCGGTCTTTACCGCGGCCAGGGATGGTATTTCTACGGCCTGGGCAAGTATCTCGAGCGCGCCGACCAGATCACCCGCCTGCTCGACATCAAATACCATCTGCTGCTGCCGAGCATCGAGGTGGTCGGCTCGGCGGTGGACGTGAGCCAGTGGTTCCTGCTGTTGCGGGCGGCGGGCGTCTACCACAGCTTCCGGCGGGAAAACCACGGGCTGATTAGCCCGGCGCTGGTGGCGGAGTTCCTGCTGATAGATACGCGCTCTCCCCGCTCGGTGGCCTTCGCCGTGCGCGAATTGCGCAAAGGCCTGCAGGAGATGCATGCCCAGTTCGGCCTGGGAAAGCTCGAGCGCGCCATCCAGGGCGCGGTCGGCCTGGCGAGCCGCTTGCGGGCGGATACCATCGAAC
>CAYMDD010000069.1:7061-7754 GCA_964389045.1 uncultured Rickettsiales bacterium | reverse complement strand
ATAATCCAGATAAAGCCGAGCATCAGCGGCAGCGCGGAGAGCGCATATCCTCCCAGCCGCTTCCAGCATTGTGAGGGTGCGAGCGCCGCGCCGGTTTCCGCGTCTTTCACGCGCAAGCCCATGACGAACTTACCGGGCGTGGCGCTGAACCGTGTCCAGAAGAAATAGGCGTAGGCGGCCATACCGGCGCTTTGGAACAGCAGATCGAGCGTCCAGCGCTCGAAATAGCCGGCATCGCGCAGCATGTGCAGCTTAATCAGCTGTTTGCCCTGCTCGGTCGGCTCCAGAAGCATGGCGGCGTTGAGCGCATCGATATCCAGTGGGAGCGGCCCGTAAAGCGCTTCGATCAGCCATTGGCTGAACGGCGCGAGCACCATCAGCAGCAGGAGCGCGTCGATGCTGGCGGCGGCCATGCGCTGGCCGAACGGGGCATAAACCATCCCGAACGGCGATACCGGCGGAGCTTTGCGCTTGGGCAGCAGGATGCTCATCAAGTCGAATTTGAGCGGATCGAACGGAAGCTTCGGCGTCATAAGTTGTTCGGGATAAAAATGCCCGTCATGTCCGGCGCGCCTGAACGCGGCAGCGAAATAACGGGGGTTGGGTTTATGAATCCGCGCAACGTTTCCGCCATATCTTCCACAGCCATCGCGCTCTCTTCCGATTCGGAGACGATGATAGCGGCAAGCGGCG
>CAYMDD010000069.1:0-7051 GCA_964389045.1 uncultured Rickettsiales bacterium | reverse complement strand
CGCTGCGTGGGCGGTAAGCGTATGGCTTAAGGCGCCGAGATAGCTTCCCGCCACCAGGATCACCGGCGCGCCCAGCCTTTCTGCCCAGTCCAGCACGGTGGCGCTGCGCGTAAGCGGCGACATGATGCCGCCTGCGCTTTCCACCAGCACGATGTCCACCTGCGCGCCGAAGGCGGCGCTGAAGTTCGCTACCTCCTGTGCATCGATCGCCCTCCCCTCCCGCTCGGCTGCGCTATGCGGCGATAGCGGCGCGTTAAAGCGCCAGGGGGAGAGCGCGGCGAAGGTTTCCGGCGTTGCGGAAAGCCCTAAAGCCTCCGCAATCCGCGCCGTGTCGGAACCCGCATCCTTTTCACTGAATCCGCTGATGACAGGCTTGCAGGCGGCGACATGCAAGCCCTTCTGCCTCAGCTGGCGGGCGAACAAAACGGTACAGTAGGTTTTTCCTACGCCCGTGCCGGTGCCTGCAATGAAGAAACGGCGAGGCGGCGTTTGTTTTTTCTGCATTTGCACCCTATGGTCATACCGTCTCCATTGTTTTTCCTCAAACGTTATCACAGAAAATCTCCATGCATTACGCTGAAATCGGCCTGTTATTGCTGCTTATTCTCTGCGTAGTAACGACGCTCGCCAGGCGGTTTGAGTTTTCCTACCCTATCGCTTTCGTGCTGGCCGGGATGGCGATTGCTTGGCTGAGCGATGTGCCGGTGCCGCGCATTCCGCCGGAGCTAGTGCTGTTCATTTTCCTGCCGCCGCTGCTCACCGAATCGGCCTATTTCACCTCCATCCGCGATTTCCGCGCCAATATGCGCCCTATTCTGCAACTGGCGCTGGGGCTGGTGTGCATGAGCTGCCTGACGGTGGCGTGGGTGGCTTATACGCTGATCCCCGGCCTGCCGCTCGCGGCGGCGTTCGTGCTGGGGGCCATCGTCTCGCCGCCGGATGCGGTAGCGGCGGCCAGCGTCATCGAGCGGCTGAAAGTACCCAAACGCATCGCTACCATCCTGGCGGGCGAAAGCCTGATTAACGACGCAACCGGGCTGGTGCTTTACAAATTCGCCGTTGCCGCAATGGTAATGGGCACGTTCTCCTGGAGCGATGCCACGTTGAACTTCGCCTGGATCGCCGCATCCGGCATCGCCGTCGGCTGGCTGTGCGGCAGGGTTTATGTGCTGATTTTCCCCTACATCCAGGAATGTTCGGTGGAGATATTGAGCAGCCTGCTTGTGCCGTATGCCGCGTATATGCTGGCGGAATTCTTCGCCGGTTCCGGCGTGCTGGCGGTGGTGGCCAGCGGCATGACGGTAGGCTGGCATGCGCCGCGGATTTTCTACCCGGCGCTCAGGCTTCCCATCGAAACCGTGTGGCGGATGGGCGTTTATATCCTCAATGGGCTAGTGTTCCTGCTCATCGGCCTGCAATTCCCGTCATTGTTCCGCTCCATCCAGGGTTACGGAGGCGCGGCATTGTGCTTTTACGCCGTAGCCATCGCGCTGACGGCCATCCTTACCCGCTTCGCGTGGGTATATCTTGTGGCGTACGGCACGCGTTTCCTTTTCCCCACCGTCCGCGCGAAAGACGCGTATCCTCCCTGGCAGAACGTGTTTATTATCGCCTGGACAGGCATGCGCGGCGTGGTGTCCCTGGCGCTGGCGCTCGCCATTCCGCTGACGCTGGCCGACGGAGCGCCATTCCCCGAGAGGGATTTAGTGATTTTTCTCGCCTTCACTGTGATTATCGCCACGCTCATTCTCCAGGGGATTCCGCTGCCCTGGCTGGTGAGAAAGCTCTCGCTCAATTACGACGGTAAAATTCTCTACGAAGACTGGAACGCGCGGCGCGAAGCGGCCATCGCCGCGCTGGAGATGCTAAAGCAAATTGGCTCGGCAGACGACCAGCGCACCGCCATCGAGCGCATCCAAAGCCATTATAACGACCGCATCGCCTCACTGGGCGAAGGTCCTAACACGCCCCTGGGCGCAAATAGCGAATCGCTGGAAGCGGAAACCCACCCCTTGATCCAGGCCGAGCACCGCGCCTGGCATGCAGCCTTAGAGGCGGAGCGCAAAACCGTGATTCGCATGCGCGAAACATTCGAGATCAGCGACGACGTGATGAACGATCTGCTGCGCGATATCGATTTAATGCACAGCCGCTTTGCGCGCGTGGCGTAAAAAAGCCCTCCTTTAAACAAAGGAGGGCTTTTGAGATAAGCACTATTCAATTAGCGCTTGCCGGAGCCGCTCTTGCTGCCACCCGACGATTTATTGTCAGACTGCTTGCTGCCCTGGCCTTTGTTGCCCTGATTATTGCTAGCCATAGATCCTCCTGAGAGTTTTTAAGATTTTTACATCCTCCATTACGGCTTGTCTTAAGCCGTAATGGTTGCGAAGATAGAAGATGGAGCGTAAAGTTGCCGCAATGACGTCTGCACGTCACCATAAGGATTTCATTCGTGCATGCGGCTCAAAAAAAATTGCCGATGACGTGTTCCACCGCATCGCATAAGCTATCCAGCTCTTCCGGCGAAATGGTAAAAGGCGGCGCGAGGTAGACGATATCCTTAAACGGCCTCACCCATACGCCCCGCGCGATAAAACGGGCGCGCAAGTCCTCTTTGTCGAATCCTTTCGCCTTCATCTGCACCACGCCGACGGCGCCTTTGATGCGTACATCGACTACGCCTTTAAAGCCCTCACACGCTTTCAGCCGTTCGGTCATGCGTTTTTCGATAGCATCCACCTGGTGAAGCCTTGGCTCGGATTCGAAAAGGTCGAGCGAGGCATTCGCGGCGGCGCAGGCTAAGGGGTTGGCCATGAAAGTAGGCCCGTGCATCAGCGCCGCCTCCGCGTCGTCCGAAAGAAACGCCTCGAACACATGCGCTTGCGCAAGCGTCGCGCCCATCCCTATGGCGCCGCCGGTTAGGGCTTTGCCTAAGCAGAGGATATCGGGCGTAATCCCCGCCTCGTCGCAGGCGAACATATGGCCGGTGCGGGCAAAGCCGACGGCGATTTCGTCGGCAACGAAGAGAATATCGTGCTTTCTCGCCAGCCGGCGCAGCTCCGCCAGCACGTCGGGGCTATGGAAGCGCATGCCGCCCGCGCCCTGCACCAACGGCTCGATCACCATCGCGGCGATCTGCTTGTGCAGGCCGGAAAGGAGCGATTCCAGCTCGGCGAAGGCGTATTCGTCCGTGGGGATGTCCACCACGAATTGCGGGATGACCGCATGGGCGAAGGCTTTGTGCATGGAGTTCATCGGATCGGAGATGCTCATCGCCCCGAACGTGTCGCCGTGGTAGCCGTCAGTGAAGCAAAGAAAGCGGTCTTTTCCCGATTTTCCGCGGTTGCGCCAGTATTGCAGCGCCATCTTCATCGCCACTTCGACGGCGACTGAGCCGGAATCGCTGAAGAACACTTTGGTCAACCCCTCCGGCGTCATGGCGGAGAGGCGCTCGGCCAGCTTAAGGGCGGGCGCATGCACCATGCCTCCGAACATCATGTGTGGCAGCGTTTCCAGCTGTTTGCGCACTTCTAACTCGATATGCGGGTGGCGGTAGCCGTGGCACGCGCTCCACCAGGAGGAAACGCCGTCGATCAACTCACGCCCGTCGCTCAAACGAATACGGCAGCCTTCTGCGCTTGCCACTTGCAGCGGCGGTCTGGCCGTCTGCATCTGGGTGTAAGGCAGCCAGACGCAGGAAGCGTTACCAGGCGGCGGATGGTGAGGATGCATAATGTCTCCGGCGTTTACGCGTCGTCAGCGCATAGAGCAGCGTTGCCGATAATGCCACGCCGATTATTAGCGCGTTTCTTGCTTTCGAAGCCGGCGCGCCTTCGTAAACCGCCTCTACCGTATACGTGCCTAGCCTTGCAAATTCAAGCCGCATGATGCCGCTTTCTTCCATATGGGGCTTGGTTTCCGCACCATTAACTTTAACGCTCCAGCCGGGGAAATAGAGCTGGTTGATGAAGATAGCGGCGTTTTCCCGCGCAACCTTCACTTCCGCGCGGATGGGAAACCACGGGGCGGAATCGCCTGAAAGAAGAGTGACTTCCACCCCCTCGCCCGCCGGCTGCACGGCGGGGATGGGGTGGATATTGCGGTCGAGCAGCCTGTCCATCTGCGCCGCCCGCGGCAGCAGCTCGTTGCTGGCCTGGAAGGTGAGGAAGCCCCGCGCCTCCAGACTTTGCTTATACGGCTCGTACTCGAGCGGCACCAGCGTATCGGCGGCGTTGCAGACCGGTACCAGCCGGGGAATCCAGTGAAGCGGGCGGTGAGTGAAAAACGCGCCCAAACCTACTGACACGAAAAACGCCACGCACGCCCAAGGTTTAAGATGATGCGAAAGCCTGCCCGCCGCCGCGGCGATGGCAAACGGCTCGATCACCTCCAGCGCCCCGAACAGCCGCACCGGGAACTGCACGTAATCCAGCCCATCGAACCGTTCCCATAGGGGCAGGGAAAAGCCGCTGACCATGAAAAATATCGTCGCATACGCCATAAACAGCCAGCGGAACCGCCAGTCTTTCCTCAATAGGAAAAAAGACGCCAGCGCAAGCGCCGTGCCGAGCGTTGACCAGTGCAGCTGCCCGCCGCAGTAATATTGCGGCAGAAAGCCTAAACGCCCCGCCCCGTGATGGGTGAAGTTATAGACGGGGTTGAAAATGCCTTCCGTTGCGGTTTCATGCATCACCAGAGGTTTGAGTGCATGCGCCGTCAGCCAGTAAGGCGCGCTGAACGCAAAGGCCACGACCAGCGCGTAAATGAGCGCCGATCCATACTCCCGCTTGAGTGGGCGCGGCGCCTGCATTCCGTACCCCAGCGAGAGCGCCAGCACGATCGGCAGGTAGAGCGCGGAAACGATGGGGTGGCAGTAGATGGCCGCCGTGGTGGCAAGGAGAAAACCGACCAGCGGTTTCCGCCGCGCCTCGCTTCCGGCCTTCGCTTGCAGAAGGAGTGCAAAATAAATACCCCAGATGGCCGCTGCCATCGCCGGGCCGACTGAGGTCTGCTTCACATACGTCATCACCGCGAACAGCGGCAGCAGCGATAGGGCGAGCACGCGTTGCGCCCCAAACAGCCGGGTAATGCGATAAAGCGCCGAAAGCCATAGCGCCGTCACCGCGAAATGGGCGAGCTTGGCCGCATCCGCCGGGTTCTCGCGGAGATAGCTGAACGGCAAGGCAAAAAACCAGTATCCCGGCTGGTAGAGCAAAAAAGTCGGGTATCCGTACCCGCCGTTTAAGTGATAGAGCCAGCGCGGATAAAAGACGCCCGCTTCGAATTGCTGCTTGAACTGCTCTAAAAGATAGGGATAGCGGATCTGGTAATCATAGGATGTACCGTGCCATAGCGGGTTAAGCAAGTCCTGCCCGTGGACGACCGATGCGAAGAAAAGGATAGCCGATGGCACGAGCCATGCGCGAAGCGCCGCATCAGGCCGGATTGCCACAAGCGCCTAGTTCGTATCGGGGCGCGTATGGATAAACGCCTTCAACACCGCGTTGATATGCGACTGATACCCTTTGCCGCGTTTTTTGAACCAGGCCAGCACTTCATTATCGAGCCGTATATTGACAGGCGTTTTCGGCCCCGGCACTACGATCTTGGCCAGGCGGAAAAAATCCTCGCCCAATTCCGGGATGTCGGAAGTGTCGATATCTTCATCGCGCATAGCGCGTAATCGCTCCCAGTCGGTGCGATCGGGCATACGGTCAAGCTCTTCAGTGGTATAGCTAACGATATTCTCTTCTTTCTCCATTTCTTGCTCTCCTTGCGGATATAATCCGTATAGCATCACCACGGTACGTAAATACCACCGCAACATGGATATCTTCAACCAATCCCACAGCAATTGCGCGTCTTACATCCGTTCCTGAATACGTCTCGTATATGTAAATGTTTTCTTCGTTAAAGACACGCCGTGCCATACGAAAATCAATGCCGTGCTTGGCAATATTTAAGACGTTCTTGGCTTCATCCCATTCAAATCGCATGTCAAGTATACAATTATCTATACAATTGTCAACTTAATCACGCCGCCTCAGCCACGCTTTGGGTGGCTATTCCCTCGATGCGCATGCCCAGCCGCGCCAGGAGCGCCTTGTCCTTCTCGGCTTCGGGGTTGCCGGTGGTGAGGAGTTTTTCGCCGTAGAAGATGGAATTGGCGCCGGCGAAAAAGCACAAGGCCTGCAATTCGTCCGTCATCGCCTCCCTTCCTGCCGAAAGTCGCACATAAGAGGCTGGCATCAGGATGCGGCTGACTGCGATCATGCGCACGAAATCCAGCGGGTCGGCGGGTTCGACGCCGTGGAGCTTCGTGCCCTCCACCTGCACCAGCAGGTTGATCGGCACGGATTCGGGGTGCGGCGCGAAATTGGCCAGCGTCATCAGCATCCCCGCCCTGTCCTCGACACTCTCGCCCATGCCCATGATGCCGCCGCAGCAGACGTTCATGCCTGCCTGGCGGACGTTCTCCAGCGTATCGAGGCGGTCTTGATAGGTGCGTGTAGTGATGATTTTGCCGTAGAACTCTTCCGAGGAATCCAGGTTGTGGTTGTAGTAATCGAGGCCTGCCTGCTTGAGCGCCTGCGCCTGGTGGGTTTTAAGCATGCCCAGCGTGGCGCAGGTTTCCAGGCCTAAGCCCTTGACGCCTTCGATGATGCCCGCCAGCTTCTCGATGTCCCGGTCTTTCGGCTCGCGCCAGGCGGCGCCCATGCAGAAGCGCGTGGCGCCCGCGTCTCGTGCTTTCCTGGCTTCGGCCACCACTGCATCCCGCTCCATCAGCTTGCCCGCTTTGACATCCGTGTCGAAATGGGCGCTTTGCGGGCAATAGGCGCAATCCTCGGCGCAGCCGCCCGTTTTGATCGAAAGCAGCGTGCTCACCTGCACGGCATTGGCGTCGTGATGCGTGCGGTGAACGCTATGGGCGCGAAACAGCAAATCGTTGAAGGGAAGCGCGAATAGCCCAAGGATTTCCTCTTTCCGCCAGTCATGGCGGAGGTCGTTTTTGGGGTTGCAAGCCATGTCCAAGCCTTGTTACGTGTTAGGG
>CAYMDD010000068.1:4164-8032 GCA_964389045.1 uncultured Rickettsiales bacterium | reverse complement strand
GCACTGTGTGAACCCGATTGCAGCTGTTGTACTGGATAACCGCCTACTTTTACGACTTCTCCTGCTTCCAGCTTATTTTCGACATTCTTGCGCCAAGCTATGTATTGCGGGTTCATTAGAGAAATTTTCAGTGCTTTTGGTAGTTCTGTAGAGAGCGTCAAATCATCTTTTGTTTTTTCCGGTAGCTTACCTATGAGTTTGATATTCAACTCTCCTGCAAGCGCCGGGAGCGCACCACGATTTAGGCAGTATGGTTTTTGTGATCCCGCTTGCATTTGTTGAATTGGATAACCGTTAATTTCAACCAATTCTCCTACTTGTATTTTCTGCTCCACCTGCTTGCGCCATGTTATGTAGCGGGGGTTATCTGTATTGATTCTTAATGTTCTTGGCACTTCCGATGAAAGCGTCAAATCATCTTCCGTTTTCTTCGGCAGTTTAGCTTCCTCCTTCGCGCGTTTCGCTGCCTCGTGCGCCGCACGCATGATCTCAGCAATGGCCATCTGTTCACCAAAATCGAAATGCGTGGTCACTTCGAGGTCGCTGCTTAAGCGCGGCTGAGTACCGCCTCTACCCTTGCTGCTCCAGCCGCCTTCCATTCCTGGCGATTTCGGCTTTATCTCCAGCCCTGCCAGTAGATCAGCGGAGGTCAGCACGTCGAGCGGCTGGCCGTGTTCGTCGAGGGGCCGGTAGCTAATAAGCATGGCTTGCTTGTCGATGCCGTACTTACCCTTGAACCATTCGCAGTGGCGGGTGCCGCGGGTGAATATCTGCTCCATGCGCGCCAGTTCGCGCGCGCTGTCGCGGTCGTGCATCTTCAGGTCGTGTATGATGGCGGTTTCCCGGTCGTCAAAGCCGAAGGTAAAGATGCGGTCGTTGAACAGCGCGGTGATCTTGCCTTCCTTATAATCCCGGTAGATGTCCCTGCGCTCGCCTTGCGGCGTATCGGCATGGATGTGAGCGGCTTTCAGGTGTGTAAGCCCCAGCTCCTGCGCACGCTTGTTGTAGTATTCCGCGCCTTTCCTGCCCGCTTCCACCCCATCCACGAAGAACAAGGATTTGTACCGGTGAAGCGGCCCCATGTAAGCCTCTTTCGCGGTGAGCTGCGTATCCACCGCCGCCTGGACGACTTTAGGGTGCCCGGAGAAGTAATTCAGCAGTTCCTGGTGATGATCTTCCACCTTGTCTGCTTTGGGATGCATGTGCTCTTCCCAGTCCGCCGTTTTCACGCCGATATCCACCAAGCCGGGCTGGATGTGTGGGCAGGTCAGGCCTTCGTTGCAGGCTTTGACCAGGCGCTTGGAGTAAATCGTGGGAACCTGGCCGTCGAAGTGCCGCAGACTGACGCCGTCATCCGTGCCAGTGAACAGGAATGTCGTCTGATGGTCGTTGACAAAGGAAGCGATGGTGAAAGGTTTCTTCGCGCCGTTCGGGTAGGAGAAATCCACCAGCTCGTGCGCTTCGTCCATCAGCACCAGCCCGCGGTATTGCGGGGACTTTGGGTCGAAGGAGATAACGCCTTCCTTCAGCATCGCCGGAATAGACTGGTAGGTGGCGATCAGCACGGGCTTGTCTTTTGCCAGCTTCTTTTGCGCTGGGTTCTGCCTGCCGTCGAAAATGGCGACATCGGCATCCTTGATGCCGAGCTCCCGGTCAAATTCATGGACTGTCTGCCGGTTCAAATCCAGTCGGGGCGTAAGCAGCAGCACTTTAGTACCCTCCCCGCGATACCGTTTTACGCCGTTCAAGTCGGCTGCTTTCTTTGCCAAAAATCCCATGACCCGCGTTTTTCCGCTGCCGGGCGAGGATTCGATAATCGCGGCGTTGCAGCGGGTTTTTTGCGAATCCCTCTCGCTTTCCGGAACATCGCCGTTAAGCGAAGTAAGCAGTGTGCCAGGCTTGGCTTCTAAGAATGCAGTCGCCGTCTTAAGAATATCCTGCTGATTCCATCGCAGTGTTTTCTCCTGTGCAGCCTGATCCACTCCACGCTTAAGCCGGGTAATAAATGACTTTTGTTCTGCGTCCTGTATCACTAGATTGGCCTTCCAAAAGATAGTAAGCAGTGATTATAGCGAGTGTATTATGAGTATTTGTTAAGGTTTTGTGACATCGACAAAACAGACTTAATCGGCAATAATTTTAAGAAATATGATGAATAACCAATTTATTGAATTGTCGAGTGCTAAGGGCGCAAATACCAAAAAAGCCCGCCTGCGCGAAATCCTTAAGGAAAAATCCTATATCCACGGCGATTTCATCCTGTCGTCGGGCGAGCCGAGCAAATTCTTCTTCGACGTCAAAATGACGTCCCTCGACCCGGAAGGGGCGGCGCTTTCGGCGGATCTGATCCTGGACATGCTGGAAGGCGAGGACATCCGCGCGGTGGGCGGGCTGGCGATTGGCGCGTGTCCGATCGTCTCGGCGATTTGCGTGCGGAGCTATGAGCGGGGCAAGCCTTTGCCTGCGTTTTATGTGCGCAAAGAAGTGAAAGACCACGGCACAAAGAAGCGGATCGAAGGGCTGGACTTAAAACCCGGCGACCGCGTGGCGGTGGTGGACGATGTAGCCACCAAGGGCGGCGCGATGCTGGAAGCGATTGCGCCGTTGAAGGAAATGGGCTGCGAAATCACCCGCGTCATCGTGGTGGTAGACCGCGAACAGGGAGCGGAAGCGCGGCTGGCGAAAGAAGGCTACAAGCTGGAATCGGTCTTCAAGCGCGCGGAAGTGGAGTAAATTTCAAGCAGCGAATAATCTAGCGATTTCCGCCTGGATTCTCTCTGCAGCTGCCTTGGGATGTTCCGCCTTCAGGATCGGTCGCCCGACCACAATGTAATCCGCGCCGTTCTCAAATGCCTGCGGCACGGTGACGATGCGCTTCTGGTCATCCTCTTCCCGGTTTTCCACCGGCCTTATGCCGGGAGAGACGATAAGGAGCTTGTCCCCCAGGCTTGCCCGCAATTCTTTAGCTTCGAGGCCGGAGGAAATTACCCCGTCGCAGCCGATGGCCATGGCGCGCTTGGCGCGGGAGAGCACCACATCTTTGATTTCCGCCTTAAACCCCAAATCCTCCATATCCCCTTGATCGAGGCTGGTCAGTACGGTGACGGCAAGGATTTTTAAGCCACCTTCTCCCTTCGCCTCGCAGGCGGCGCGCATGATGGAGTCGTTGCCATGGATAGTGACGAAGGCAGCGGGCGAATCGCGCAGCTGTTTCATGGCGGAGGCGACCGTGTTGGGCACGTCGAAGAATTTTAAATCGGCGAAAGTTTTTTTGCCTTGCGCATGCATCCAGTCCAGTAGCGCGCGGTAGCCGTCGGCCATGAAGAGCTGGAGGCCGAGCTTGTAGAAATGCACCGCATCACCTAAGGACTCAACGATCTGTTTAGCCCGTTGTGGAGTCTCGACATCAAGGGCGACGATCAACCGCTCACGGGCAGGAATAGGTTTGGCGGAAAGCATGCCCTTTCATACAAGGGATACGCCGCATTGCAAGCGGAAGCTCTAAGCCTCCAACATCTCCACCGTCAGGTTGTGGTTGGAATAAACGCAGATATCGGCGGCGATTTTCATGGCGCGGCGGACGATTTCCTCCGCGTCCAACCCCTCGACCTCCTTCAGCGCCCGGGCGGCGGCCAGCGCGTAGTTGCCGCCGGAGCCGATGCCGATCAGCCCGTCTTCCGGCTCCAGCACGTCGCCGGTGCCGGAGAGGATCAGCGCGGTTTTGGCATCCGCCACGGCCATCATGGCTTCCAGGCGGCGCAAGTAGCGGTCGGTGCGCCAGTCCTTGGCGAGTTCCACGCAGGCGCGCGTCAGCTGGCCGGGGTGCTTTTCCAGCTTGGCCTCCAGGCGCTCGAATAAGGTAAATGCA
>CAYMDD010000068.1:0-4154 GCA_964389045.1 uncultured Rickettsiales bacterium | reverse complement strand
TGATGATGGTCGGGCCGAAGCTCACCTGCCCATCGCCCGCGATGACGGTTTTGCCCCCTTTCTGCACGCAAAGAATGGTGGTGCCGTACCACAGGGCAGGGTTTTTTTCGAGGTGTTCCATTAAGTTAAAGAAATTTAGTTGTTCAGGCTAGATGCTATGTGGGTTGTTGAAGCAGCCATTTCAAGGGATATGTGTAGTAGCTTAAGGTTGTATAAGGTAGTATTTTGATCTATACTGGGATCTATACTGGTGTGAGTTTCCGAGCAGATGCAACGAAAGAGTTAACATGTCCATCCCTGTTAAGTTACCTGATGATCTCGTCAACCAAGCTAAACGCTATGCAGCCGTTAATCATCGTTCCGTGCCGAAACAAATCGAGCATTGGTCTAAGATCGGTCGTATTGCCGAGGCGAATCCGGATTTGAGTTATGAATTTATCCTGGAGATATTGGTAGGATTGGAAGAGGAGAAGAATGGCGAAGTCCATCCTTTTACCTTCGGAAGCCAGGAATGAATCTTGAACAAACCGCGCATTTCATGCGCAGCTATAAAAAATTGCGCCAGCAGCACAAAATGCAAGTGGATGCCGCCATTACCGCTTTAGTTGCCAATCCGCAAGCGGGCATGCTTAAAGGCCATGATCTCGCAGGCGTGCGAGTGCATAAATTCAGGATTGATAACCATTTGACTTTAATAGCCTACCGTATTTTAGATGATGAAAATGCCCTACGTTTGCTTTCAATAGGTTCTCATGAAAACTTCTACCGCGATCTAAAGAACGCATTGAATTAACGTTGGAAGTTGCATTAAAGTCAATTCCTATGCGCACCGCCCACATCACCCGCAACACCACCGAGACGCAAATTGCGCTCGAACTCAATCTCGACGGCACCGGCCAGTATAACGTCGAAACCGGCATCGGCTTTCTCGATCATATGCTGGAGCAGCTTTCCCGCCATAGCCTGATGGATTTGCGGCTTACCGCCAAGGGCGACACGCATATCGACTTCCATCATACCACGGAGGATTCGGGTATTGCTATCGGCCAGGGAGTGGCGCAAGCCCTGGGCGAACGGCGCGGCATCACGCGCTATGCGCATGCCTACATTCCGATGGATGAGACGCTCACGCGCGTGGCGATTGATTTGTCGGGCAGGCCGTACCTGGTGTGGAAGGTGGAGATGCCGAAGCCGAAGCTGGGCGAGATGGACACCGAGCTGTTCCGCGAGTGGTTCCAGGCCTTTGCCTTTGCCGCCGGGGCGACGCTGCATGTGGAGAATCTTTACGGGGTGAATACGCATCACATCGTCGAATCATGCTACAAGGGGCTGGCGCGCGCGCTGCGCGAGGCGGTTTCGCTCGATCCGCGGAAATCCGACGCGGTGCCTTCGACTAAAGGCACGCTGGGGGGGAGCCTTTAAAGCCATGTTCTCCCAGCTGCATACCTACACCGTTCATCGTAAGCCGGACGATACCGGGTTGAACGACGTGCGGTTCGTGCGCGAAGGGTTCAATTTTTTTGCGTTTCTGTTCACGATGCTGTGGGCATTTTACTACCGGCTGTGGCTGCCGGGGCTGATTTTGCTTGCCTGGCAGATCGCGTTCATGTGGCTGGAAAAAGGTCAGGCGCTCCACCCCATCAGCATTGCGCTGCTGCATTTTGCCATTCAGCTGGTGGCCGGTTTCTGCGCGCAGGACTGGTTGCGGGCGAAGCTGAAACGGCAGGGCTACCTCATCGCCGATATCGTCACCGGCGACAGCCGCGTGCGCGCCGAACAGCGGTATTTCGACCGGGTATTCGCCGTTTAAAAAAGCCTTATGCCATGAGCACCGCTTCCGTTATTATCCTCGATTATGGATCGGGCAATCTGCGCTCGGTGGCCAAGGCGTTCGAGCGCGTGGCGGAGAGCGCTTCCATCCGCGTCAGTAACGATCCGGCGGAGTTGACGTCCGCCTCGCATATTGTGCTGCCGGGCGTGGGTGCCTATGCTGATTGCATGCGCGGGCTTCGCGCCGTGCCGGGATTGCTGGATGCGCTGGAAGATGAGGTTCGGAACAAGAAAAAATGGTTCCTGGGCATCTGCGTCGGCCTGCAGATGCTCTTGGAGCGCGGGCATGAGCACGGGGTGCATGCAGGGCTGGAATGGATTCGAGGCGAGGTGGTGCCTTTGGCAGTAACAAGTGATGAAAAGCGAGTGATGAGAGAAGCGCCTCCCGTCGCTCATCGCTCATCACTCGTCACCCTTAAAATCCCCCACATGGGCTGGAACGAGCTGACGATACATACGCCGCACACGCTGCTCTCAAACATCCAAAACGGCGCGCATGCCTATTTCGTCCACAGCTACCATGCGGTATGCGCCGATAAGGCGGACATCCTGGCAGTCACGGAATACGGCGGCGAAGTAACCGCCATCGTGGGCAGAGACAATATCTTCGGCACGCAGTTTCACCCGGAAAAAAGCCAGGAGACGGGTTTGCGGCTGCTGCGGAATTTTCTCTCGCTCTAGGGTTGAGCGGTGGACAGTGGACAGCGAACGGGATACATACACCCCTATCACCCATCACCCATCACCCGAATAATGTCCACCAAAGTCGAGCGCATCACCGAGTTCCGCCACGCCGATCTTGCCGATCTGGTGCAGGCGACCGAAGACGCCATCCGCGAGGGCATCGGCTTCAACTGGGTGGCCGCCCCGCCGCGCGACACGTTGGAGACGTATTGGAAAGGGGTGCTGGTCGTGCCGGAGCGGGTGCTGCTGGGCACCCGGCTGGACGGCACGCTTTCAGGCAGTATCCAGTTGGTCAAGCCCGGCATCAGCAAGGAAACCTCGTCGTTCGCCGCCTCGATCGAGGCGCATTTCGTGGCGCCCTGGGCGCGGGGGCACGGAATGGCGCGGATGCTGCTGCAGGAAGCCGAGCGCGAGGCGCGCAAACAGGGGTTCTCCGTGCTGCGCTTAAGCGTGCGCGAAACGCAGAGCGCCGCCATCTCGCTTTATGAAGAAAGCGGCTATGTCCACTGGGGTACGCTTCCAGCCTATGAATTCGTCAGCGCCCAGATGGTAGCGGGGCGGTTTTATTACAAGAATCTGGAGCCGATTACGGCGCTGGTGTGACCAAATGGCGCAATCATTTGCTTTTGTTGCCCACGAGCTATCAACATGCACCTCTATTTCCATATTTTTTAAACAAAACGCCGCCCAAGTCCCTGACCTGTGTTCCCTCTTTCAGTGTTTTTGCGATAATCGATTGTTTTGTATAATTATTATTTTTTTCGATGGAGCAAAATGGAACATTGTTAAGCATGCATAACCTTTTTTCAATGAGGTGACACCGGCTATAAGCCTATGCAGATTACTATAAGCCTATGCAGATTAAGAGGACGCCCGGAAGTAAGAAAATGGGGGAAGCCTATAACTTACGGACCAGCATGTGAGGATGGCACAGAGAGTTTTGTTGCCATCGCCTTGTGTTTTACTGCATATTTATTAACCGCTCATTACGTGCTGCTATCCGCTATGATTCTCTACCCTGCAATCGATTTGAAAGACGGCAAATGCGTGCGCCTGCTGCGCGGCGATATGGAAAAAGCCACCGTGTTCGGCGATTCGCCCGCCGCGCAGGCCGAAGCCTTTGCGAATGCGGGATTCGAATGGCTGCACGTGGTGGATCTGGACGGCGCGTTCCAGGGCAAGCCGGCTAACGCGCAGGCCGTAAAAGCCATTCTTGCGCGCGTGAGCATTCCGGTGCAGCTGGGCGGGGGCTTGCGCAATATGGATGTGATCGGCACATGGCTGGACGCGGGCGTGAGCCGGGTGATTTTGGGTACGGTGGCGCAGAAAAACCCGCTGTTCGTCAAGGAAGCCTGCCGCCAGTTCCCCGACCAGGTGGCCGTCGGCATCGACGCGGTGGGCGGCAAGGTGGCCTTAAACGGCTGGAAGGAAGTGACCGAGCAGGATGCGACCGATCTGGCGCTCCGTTTCGAGGATTGCGGGGTCTGCGCCATTATCTACACGGACATCGCCCGCGACGGGGCGATGGAAGGCCCGAACATCGAGGAAACGGTGGCGCTGGCGGAAAAACTCAGCACCCCCGTCATCGCATCGGGGGGCATCTCCAAGGCAGCGGATATCGCGGCGTATAAGCCATACGA
>CAYMDD010000067.1:6548-8119 GCA_964389045.1 uncultured Rickettsiales bacterium | reverse complement strand
GATCGACGATGCTCGAGAGACACTCCAGCATAGAGCGGGTGCTGAAAGGGCGGATCAGCACTTCGTCGGCACCGCTGTCGGCGGCGCGGCGGAGTTCGGGGGCGTCACGCTGCGGGGTGGTGAGGATGACGGGAAGCATTGCAAGCGCCAGCGGGGAAGCGTTGCGCAACTCTTGCGTGAAGGCAAGCGCGCCGTTTGTTTTTGTATCCCATTCGGCCATAATGAGATCGATAGGCTTTTCCGCGAGCAGGGCGAGGATTTCCGAGGGTTCACGCGCGATATAGGTTTTCGTCACGCTCAACGATGCCAGTGCCTTGCGGGTGAGCTGGGCGCTGCGGATGTCGGGGTCGATGATTAATACGTGCAGTGCGTTGAAGCGCTCGACAGGCGGGAAAGCGTAAGGATCGAGCGCCATAGAAATCAGAATTTTGGCTTTTGAAGAGTCTTTTAGACTTTTAGTATAGGCGGCGCGGGGTTACCAGAGTCTTAAAACCCCTCGAATACCTGGCGCGTCAGCCCAAGCGTCACCGCGCGCTTTTCGGCAAGGCTCGCGCGGTCGAGGGCTTCGGCCACGCGCTTCGCCTCCACCAGCGAGCGCTCCATGCGCGGCAACAGCCAGGCGATGACCTCGCCGGGTAAACTTAACTGGCGGTCGGAGAAGTGCTTAGTGATGACGCTCACCAGCAACGCATCGTCCGGCGCATGGAGCATGGCGCGGGGGAGCGTATTCAAACGGGAAACCAGATCGGGGAGAGTGAAGCCCCAGGCGGCAAGCGGCAGGCGGGAGGTAAGCAGCAGCGATTGGCCTTCCGTTTTAAGCGTATTGAACAAATGCAGCAATGCCTGCTGCGAAGCCACGCGCTCGGCGTTTTCGACCAGCGTGGGGCGCGGCGTGAGCAGGGCAGGGTTTTCGAGGGTGACATGCTCCGGCTTCAGCGCTTCGCCTCCAGCCTGCGCCTGCCAGATGCGCGCGAGATGCGTTTTGCCGGAAGCTTCGGGGCCGGTGAGCAAGAGGCCGGGCGCATTCCATGCCGGCCAGGCGTCGATAAAGGCATAGGCTTCGCGGTTGGCGTCGGACAGGCAGAAATCCTCCCGGCCCAAGCGCGCTTCCGTGGGAAGCGGCAGCGGTATCTGCGCTGCTTTCATCTGGCTACTTCCGCGTCTGCAATCAATGCAGGGGTATCGCCGCGGTAAATGTCGCTGGCCAGGTAACGCGAGAGAGCGAAGCGCACCAGCACGGCGATGGAGGCGGTAACGGGTACGGCAACCAGCACGCCCACGAAGCCGAACAGCACGCCGCCCGCCAGCAGTCCGAAAATGAGCCAGACGGGGTGCAGGCCGACGCGGTCGCCCACCAGCTTGGGCGTGACGAAATTGCCTTCCAGGAACTGCCCGACGAGGAAAACGCCTAAGATGATGCCGACGCGGTGAAGATCGCCTTCGAACTGCATGAAGGCGACGGCGAGCGTGACCACCATGCTGAAAAACGCGCCGAGATAGGGGATAATCACCATGAACCCGCTGATAAGCCCGATAATCAGGCCGAAGCGCAAGCCCGCCAGGCTCAGGCC
>CAYMDD010000067.1:0-6538 GCA_964389045.1 uncultured Rickettsiales bacterium | reverse complement strand
GAGCAGCAGCATCACGAGGAACTGTCCGCGCACGAAGCCGGCGATGCGCGCGTCGATATCGGCCAGAAGGCTGCGGATGGTGGCGGCGTGCGGACGGGGGAGAAGGGTGTCGAGCGAGAGCACCATGCGGTCCCAGTCGCGGATCAGGTAAAAGGCGACGACGGGCGTGACCAGCAGCAGCGAAACCAGGTTGAGGAAAGCCAGGCCGGAATGAAACGCACCCGCAAGCAGCGTGCCGGTCATGCTCACGACCATGCCGGAGACATTGCCCACCGCCTCGCGCACGTTGCTTAAATCCCCTTCCTGCCGGACGCGCGCGAGCAGGCCGTCCAGCGTGCTGCCGTAGCGCTCCATGAGAGTATGGATATATTGCGGCAGCATGTCGATCAGCTCGATCAGCTGCTGCACGATCAAGGGGATCAGCGCCGCCAGGATAATGCCGACAAAGGTGAAGAAACCTACCGTGATGATCGTGGTGGCCAGGGTGCGCGAAAGCTTCTTGCGCTCCAGCCAGTCGGCGGCGGGGTCGAGAAAATAGGCCGCGAGCATGCCCATGACAAAGGGAAGCAGGATCGCCCGGATCTCAAGCAGAAACAGCAACAGCAGCGCGATGGTCAGCAGCCAGAACAGCAGGCGACGGTTTTGCGCGAGCATGGTCATTTCCGCCCCTCCACCACCCAGTAATTGTCGGCTTTCTGCGGCGGAAGGCCTGCCTGCGCCAGCGCCTGCTCGAGCGCTTGCGCGGTTCCCTGGTAGACCAGCTGGGTATCGACTTGGCTAGCGGACATGGCGAGGATGTCGATCCGCTCGATAGCTGCCACTCCCTTAAGGCGCTCGCGCAGGCGGATCCATTCGTGAAGCGTGGCAAAGCGCGCCAGCACCATCTGCCGCCCGGTGGCCTGGCGCTGCTTCTGCTCCGCCTGCACCGCCAGGGTTTCCTCCCGAAGCGCGCGCAGCTGGACGGCAATGTCGCGGGCGGCGCGGACAAAGAGCGTATCGACGCCCTCCTGGGGGTCGGCGCGGTAAGTCAGCAGCGTCACCTCGTTATGGGTGCGGTCGGTCAGGCGCTTGACCACTTCGAGCGTTTTTCCCTCATCTTTCACGTTAGCCTGGAGGACGGCGACATTGCGCACGCCGTAACGCCGCACCAGCGGCAAATAGGCGGAATAGGTGGCGGACATAGCGTTCCGGGCGGTTAAAGACTGCATGTCCAGGCTGTCGGCATAGGGCACTACCACCTCGCCGGAGGCGGTTTCCATGACCACCCGGCTCCACACCACGCGCCAGGGGTTGTTTTCCTCCCATAGCAGGAGCTGATTGTCGTCCGGCTTAAACAGCGGCACCACCAGAATCGAGGTGCGGCTGTCTTCCTCCGCGCCGACGGCGGTGATTTTGCGGTCGATCAGCTTGTTCACCGCGTCGGCGGCATAGCTGATTCTTAGCGTGGCGCGGTAGCGATTGCCGGAGAGCTTTTCATTCAGCACTTCCGTGCCCTTGACCATCGCGGCGAGGCGCTGCGGATCCAGCCCTTTCAAAATCCTCTCTTTCTGATCGGGGGCGAGCTTTTCCAGCAGGCTTGAAAGCCCTTCGGCTTCCGCCTTGGCCATGGCCTCGGCGCGGGCGTCCGCGGCGTTGGCGGCGGTGATGTCCATGTTCACTTCGCTGACGAACGAGGCGGTTTCGGCATGGGAAGGGGAGGCCGCCAGCCACGCCAAAAGGAGAAGAACGATGCGCATATTTGCTTGCAGTTCGCTTTAAGAGCCAATAAGCCAAGGAAATTAGCTTTTTATCAGGGACTCTGCAACCATGAATCCGGCCACCTATAAGCAAGCGGGCGTCGATATCGATGCAGGCAACGCGCTGGTCGAGCGGATCAAGCCGCTCGCCAAGGCCACGGCGCGGCGCGGCGCGGTGGGAGGCTTAGGGGGGTTCGGCGCGTTGTTCGATTTGAAAGCCGCCGGTTTTTCCGACCCGTTGCTGGTTTCCACCACCGACGGGGTGGGCACCAAGCTCAAAATCGCGCAAAGCGCAGGCAACCATAAGACCATCGGCATCGATTTAGTGGCGATGTGCGTGAACGATTTGATCGTGCAGGGGGCGGAGCCGCTATTCTTTCTTGATTACTTCGCCGCAGGCAAGCTGGAGGTGGGCGTAGCGGAAGAGGTGATCGCAGGCATCGCCGAAGGCTGCAAGCTGGCGGGGTGCGCGCTGGTGGGCGGCGAAACGGCGGAAATGCCGGATATGTACGCCCCCGGGGATTACGACCTGGCAGGGTTCGCCGTCGGCGCGGTGGAGCGGGCGCTCTTGCTGCCGGCCAAGAACATCCAGGCGGGCGACCGGCTGATCGGGCTGGCATCCAGCGGCGTGCACTCCAACGGCTATTCGCTGGTGCGGCATTTGGTGAAAACCAACAATCTCGCCTACGACGCGCCCGCGCAGTTCGAAAATAGCAAAACGCTCGGAGAGGCGCTGCTTGTGCCCACGAAAATTTATGTGAAGCCGTGCCTGGCCGCCATCAAGCTGGGTGTGGGCGAGCGCCGGGCGGTCAAAGCGCTGGCGCATATTACCGGCGGCGGGCTGCTGGAAAATATCCCGCGCGTGCTGCCGGAAGGGCTGGCGGCAAAGCTCAACGGGCAGGCGTGGGAATTGCCGCCTGTGTTCCGTTGGCTTCAGGAGCTGGGCAAGATTGAGGATAAGGAGATGCAGCGCACCTTCAACTGCGGCATCGGCATGGTGCTGGTGGTGCGGCAGGACATGCACGGGGCGGTGACGGAAGCGCTCAAAATCGCGGGCGAATCGCCGCTTGCCATTGGCGAGATTATCCCCCGCGGCGAGGAAGCCGTCGTGATTGATGGTTAAGCGCACGGCTGTCCTTATTTCCGGCAATGGAAGCAATCTGCAGGCCTTGATCGATGCGGCCAAGGCGCCGGGTTATCCGGCAGAGATCGCGCTGGTAATTTCCAACAAGGCGGACTCGTACGGCTTGAAGCGCGCGCAAGCGGCAGGCATCCCCATGCGCGTTATTTCGCACAAGGATTATCAAAACCGCGAAGCGTTCGACGCCGCCATGCAGCAGGAATTGGAGAAGGCAAAAATTGAAATCGTCTGCCTGGCGGGGTTCATGCGGCTGCTGTCCAAGGGCTTCGTCGAGCGCTGGGAAGGGCGCATGCTCAACATCCACCCGTCGCTTCTGCCTGCGTTTAAAGGCGCGCATGCTATCCGCGATGCTCTGAAAGCGGGCGCGGCGGTGACGGGCTGCACGGTGCATTTCGTGACGTATGAGGTGGACTCCGGCCCGGTCATGTTGCAGGCGGAAGTACGGGTGGAAGAAAATGACACGGAAGAAACCTTAGCGCAGCGCATCCACGCGCAGGAGCACCGCATTTATCCGGCGGCGCTTAAGCAATTAGCGCTTACCCTATCAGCCGACTAATTCCAGCCCGCTGAAGAAATACGCAATCTCAATCGCCGCGTTTTCCGGGGAATCGGAGCCGTGGACAGCATTCTGGCCGACATCGATGCCGAACTCCTTGCGGATGGTGCCGGGATTCGCGTCTTTCGGGTTGGTGGCGCCCATCAGTTCGCGGTTCCTGGCCACCGCGTTTTCCGCTTCCAGCACCTGCACCACCACCGGCTCGGACACCATGTATTCCACCAACTCGCCGAAGAAGGGACGGGCTTTGTGCACGGCGTAGAACGTCTCGGCCTGGGGCTTAGAGAGCTGGATGCGCTTCTGCGCCACGATGCGAAAACCGGCAGCTTCGAACTTGGCGTTGATCGCGCCGGTTAAATTGCGGCGTGTGGCGTCCGGCTTGATGATCGAAAACGTGCGTTCCAAGGCCATGCGGTTACTCCTACCATTGCGTCATTTTCGGCCTGTATAGGCAACAAGGGGTTGGCATGCAAGCATTCGTTGCAGGAGGCTCTGTTTTTGGCTAAGACGTTTTTTCATGCGCCGCTTCCTTCTCCTTCTCCCGTTTCTGCTTTCCGCCTGCGCGAGCGACCTGGCGGCGCTTCGAGCGAAAAACCCGCAGGCGCATGATTACGCCTCGGCGCTGGCGGCGGAATATCTCTCCTTCGCCGAATCGGAAGCCGAGCAGGGATACGGGATCAGCGCCGAGCATTTCGGGAAAAAAGGGCGCGACGCGCTGGAGTGGAAAGACATCCCGCCTGAGCGCCCCGAGGACTGGGGCGTGAAGAGGGAAGAGGCGGCGCTGATCCGTGGCACGCTGCCGGAAATGCTTCAATACACGGGCGAGCAGACACGCCGCGTGGTGCCACAGAAAGCGGCGCGCGCCCGAAGCCTCTATGATTGCTGGGTGGTGCAGGCATCCCGCCGACTGTCGAGCGACCCCGCGCCATGCCAGGAAGAGCTTGGCTCCCTGCTCGCCGAGCTGGAAACGGTCGCGCTTTATGAAAAGGATGCGCCATGAAACGGGTTCTGTTTGTAGCCGCCAGCGCAAGCCTGCTGACGGCCTGCTCTACCCATTCGCTACAGGAGCTGCGCGACGCCGCGCCGAAAGGGACGCCGTTTCAGGCCATGCTCGCCAAGCGCTACCTGGCCTATGCCGAGCAGGAGGAAAAAAATTACGATTGGGCGGATTCCTGGCATTTCGCCGAGAAAGGTTTGCAAGCCGCGTACGGAACCGACCCGGAACCCGAAGCGCCGGAGGCGCGCAGCATTACGGAAGCGGAGTTAAATGAGTTACGCCAGGCGCGCGCCGCGCTGATGGAAGCGCTCAACGACGGAAACAAGGAAACCAAGCCGCAGCTGGCGGCGGATGCGCAGTATTTCTTCGACTGCTGGACGGAGCAGCAGGAAGAAGAATGGAAAACCGACGACATCGCCTATTGCCGCGAGAATTTCGAGGAGCGGATGATGGCACTGAATGCGCCCGCGGAAGAGGCCAAACCCCTGGTTGCGCCTGCCGCGCCGGAGCCGGAAGCCAAGCCGAAAGCGGAGACGTCGTCCTATCTGGTGTTCTTCGGCTGGAACCGCCCCGAGCTGGATGCGGGCGCCGAACGCATCGTGGCGAAAATCGCCGAGGCGCTTCAAGATTCCGAGATGCCGGTGGTGCTCAACGGGCACACGGATGCCTCCGGCGCATCCGGGTATAATATGCGTTTATCCTTAAAACGCGCGGATGCGGTGAAGAAAGCGCTTATCGCCCGCGGCATCGCCCCCCGCCGCATCCAGACCTTCGGCTTCGGCGAAACCGATTTGCGCGACCCCACGCCGGACGGCAGGAAAAGCAAGGAAAACCGGCGGGTGGAGATATTTGTGAATTAGTAGTTGGAGTATAGAGTTTGGCGTTTGGTGAAGCCTTTTCGCTTGTGTAAAAGTCGGTTTACTCTTAACTCTTTTCCCAAACTCCAAACTCCACATTCCATACTCCACAACTTATGCACGACCGCATTCTCATCCTCGATTTCGGCTCGCAAGTGACGCAGCTGATCGCGCGCCGGGTGCGGGAGAACGGGGTTTATTCCGAAATCCGCCCGCATACGATCAGCGGGGAGGAACTCACGGCGTTTCAGCCCAAGGGCATCATTCTTTCCGGCGGGCCGGCCTCCGTGCACGAGGCCTATTCACCCCGCGCCCCGCGTGAGGTGTTCGAGCTGGGCGTGCCCGTGCTTGGCATCTGTTACGGCGAGCAGCTGATGTGCCAGATGCTCGGCGGCAAGGTGGAGGCAAGCCAGGCACGGGAGTTCGGGCGCGCCTTCATTGAGATCAAGGAAAACAGCCCGCTCTTTGCGGGCTTAGGGGAAATCGGCGCGCAGAAGCAGGTGTGGATGAGCCACGGCGACAAGGTGACGGCGCTGCCGGGCGGATTCGCCGTCATCGCCTCCACGCCTTCCGCCCCGTATGCGGCGATTGCCAACGAGGCGTGCAAATTCTACGGCGTGCAGTTCCACCCGGAAGTGGCGCATACGCCCGAGGGGAGCGCGCTTCTGCGCAATTTCACGCACGGCATCTGCGGGTTAAGCGGCGACTGGACAATGCACGCCTTCCGCGCCCAGGCGGTTGAACGCATCCGTGCGCAGGTGGGCAAGGGTAGGGTGATCTGCGGACTGTCGGGGGGCGTGGATTCCTCCGTAGCGGCGGCGCTTCTGCACGAATCCATCAGCGATCAGCTGACGTGCATTTTCATCGATACCGGCCTGCTGCGCGGCTCGGAAACGGCGCAGGTGGAAGCGCTGTTTAAAACGCATTTTCATATCCCGCTGGTGCAGGTGGACGGCGCGCGCGTGTTCCTCGAGCGACTGGAGGGGGTGAGCGACCCGGAGCAGAAGCGGAAAATCATCGGCCAGGCGTTTATCGAGCTGTTCGAGGCGGAGGCGAAGAAAATCGGCGGGGCGGAATTCCTGGCGCAAGGCACGCTCTACCCGGATGTGATCGAATCGGTGTCATTCACCGGCGGGCCTTCCGTCACCATCAAATCGCATCACAATGTCGGCGGGCTACCGGAACGGATGAACTTAAAACTGGTGGAACCCTTGCGCGAACTCTTCAAGGACGAGGTGCGCGAGCTAGGGC
>CAYMDD010000066.1:1585-8155 GCA_964389045.1 uncultured Rickettsiales bacterium | reverse complement strand
TGGCAGTCCACCATCAATTTAGCAAAGAGCGATAATTTTTGGGAACGGCATATGATGGATTCCTTGCAGCTTCTCCCCTTTTTGCCTTCATCGCTTTTTACTCTAGCCGATATCGGGAGCGGTGCCGGTTTTCCGGGTATGGTTATAGGCTTGTCAACGCTGGGGCATATTCACCTTATTGAAAGCGATATACGCAAATGCGCCTTTCTCCGCGAAGTTATCCGTATCAATACGTGCGATAATATCACCATCCATAATGCGCGCGTGGAGAACGTTCTACTTTCCAAATGCGATGTCCTTACCGCAAGGGCTTGCGCACCGCTAGCGCAGCTGTTATCAATAACGGCGCATCTGTGGAGCGACGGCACTTACGGTCTTTTTCTAAAAGGAAAATCATGGCCGGAAGAGGTGGCGCAAGCTCAACGGAGCTGGCATTTCTCTTATCAATCCATTCCCAGCATAACCGATTCCCAAGCTATGCTGCTCCAGATAAAGGATCCGAAGCGTATATGAGCCGTTTACCCACTCGTATCATTGCTATCGTCAATCAAAAGGGGGGTGTCGGGAAAACCACGACTGCCGTAAATCTCGCCACGGCGCTGGCGGCAGTAAACCGCAAGGTATTACTGGTGGATTTCGACCCCCAGGGCAATGCCAGCACCGGACTGGGCATCGGTAACGAGCAACGCACGGTAAGCGCTTATGACCTGGTGATCGACGACGTGGATATTGCTTGTACCATCCAAAAAACCGCTATTCCACGCCTGCACGTGATACCGGCAACCATGGATTTGTCAGGCGCCGAGATTGAGCTGGTAAGTTTAATGGGGCGCGAATTCAAACTGCGCGATTGCCTTGCCAAGCTGCAAACGCATTACGATTACATTCTCATTGATTGCCCGCCTTCGCTGGGGCTTCTTACCATTAATGCGCTGGCGGCTTCTTCAGCCGTGCTAATTCCGCTGCAATGCGAGTTTTTTGCGCTGGAAGGCTTAAGCCATCTGCTTAAAACCATCGAGTTGGTGCGCTCGCGGCTGAACCCTGCTATTACCATCGAGGGCATTGTGCTTACGATGTACGACAAGCGCAATAAATTCACCGAACAGGTGGAAAACGAGGTGCGGGAATATTTCGCCGAGCGCGTATACGATACGGCCATCCCACGCAACGTGCGCATGTCGGAAGCGCCCTCGCACGGTAAGCCTGCGATTATTTACGACATGCAATGCGCAGGCTCGCGCGCCTATATCCGTTTAGCCGCCGAAATGCTCAAGCGGGAAAAGCAACGGCAAAAGCAGGCGACGGCGGCTTAAGTTATATTTCAGTAATTTAAGGAGATATTTATGGTGAAAGTACAGCAACGCGGATTGGGAAAAGGCCTCTCGGCGCTGATTTCGGAAAGTTACGTATCCACGGCGGTAAGTGAGCCGGCGGAAACGCCGCCCGTCGGAACGCTCCCCATCACCTCGTTGATGGCAGGCAAATATCAGCCCCGCGTGCGTTTCGCCGAAGACCAGCTGCATGAGCTGGCGGCCAGCATCGAGAGAAACGGCATCATGCAGCCCATTATCGTCCGTGCCTCGGATAAGCTACCCAATAAATACGAAATCATCGCGGGCGAACGGCGCTGGCGGGCGGCGCACATGGCAGGCCTGACGCATGTGCCTGTCATCGTGCGCGAGCTGACGGACGGACAAGCGCTGGAGTTGGCGCTGATCGAGAATATCCAGCGGCAGGATCTTTCGCCGCTGGAAGAAGCGCTGGGTTACCAGCGTTTGCTGGAGGAATTTAATTATACCCAGGAAAAGCTCGCCGAAACGGTAGGCAAAAGCCGCAGCCACGTGACCAACCTGCTGCGCCTGCTAGGACTGCCGGAGCCGATCAAAGCGCTGCTGGAAGAGGGACGCTTGAGCATGGGGCATGCGCGGGCACTGCTGACTTCGCCCAATAACGTGGCGCTGGCCTATGAGGCGGCGGAGAAAGGATTGAGCGTCCGCCAGGTGGAGGAACGGGCAAGGGGGAGTTCAGGAGCAGAAAAACAGCCGCGCGGGCGCAGCAATAATGCCGCTCCACGCGCGCCTCACCCGTCTTACGCCGATGCCGCGCCGAAAGACCCCGATATCGTAGCTTTGGAAAGCACGCTCTCGGAATCCTTAGGCATGCAGGTGGATATCCGCATCCAAGGGCAGGGCGGTGAAATCGCTATTACTTATGAAAGCCTCAACCAGCTCGATGAGGTGCTACGCCGTCTGGGCGGCACCGTGTGACGCCAAGGCCAGCAGGGCGGCGGAGCATTCAAGCGGCACATTGACGCCCGTGGATTTGCATGCCGCTTCCGCCTCCCTCAGCCGCTTTAGCGCCCGCGCCGCTTGCGCTCTGCTCCATGCCCCGGCCTGGCGTTTGATGACCGGCTGCTGCTTGAAGAAGACGGGCGGCTTCAAGGCGCCCACTGCCTGATCGAGCGAAGCGCCGCCTTCACGTGCGGCGGCAACTGCATAGAGCCGCTGAAAGTGCCGCTGCGCGGCGCGAAGGAGCGCCACGGGCTGCGCTCCTTCCTGCAAGGCCTGGCGCAGCTGTGCATCAAGCGCCGCCGCATTCCGCTCGGCGACGGCAAATGCAATGCTATCCAGCTGCGTTTCCCGGTTGCCTTCGATCAGCGCTTGCGCGTCTTCAAAGGCAACGATGCCGCGCCCATGCGTGTAGAGAGCGAGTTTCTCCAGCTCCGCCAGCGTAACCCCACGGTCATTGCCCAGATGCGCTGTTAAGTATTCCACGGCCTCGCGCGCAACGGAAAGCCCTTCTTTTTCCAGCCGGGCGCGGATTAACGCCTGGATGTTCTCGGTTTCGTCATGGTAGCAGGGGAGGGCGGCGAGCGTTTTTTCCGTTTCGAACAGCAAGCGGAGCGACGAGCGCGCCGCAAGTTCGCCTGCGCCTACCAACAAGAAGCAGCCGGGATGAAGGAGTGGCAGCGCAGCTTCCACGGCCTTGGTGTGCCGGTCGGCGGCGTCGCGTAAGAAAACAATGCGGTTGCCGCCCATCAGCGAAAGGGCAGCGCATTCATCCGCCAGGCGCGAAGGTTCGGCCTTGATGGCATCGTCCGTGACTTCCGCGAAGGAAAAGGCGTCCGCTCCCTGCGGCAGCAGCTTGAACTTGACTGCTTGGATGCGTTCACGCACCAAGCCCTCATCCGCCCCGTACACCAAAGCGCCCAACGCCTGCTTAGGTTGAGCGAGGAAATCCGCGATTTGCCGACCGCTCAGTTTCACAGCGCGGCTTGCTCCTCCGCCAGTATGCTTGCCAGCCGAAAGCGGTATTCCTCTGCCAGTGCGATGCTCAAGCGCTTCAGCGCATCCTGCTCGGAGACGAAGGAAGAGAAATACTGGTTCGGAACGCTATTGAACGCTCCGATGCGGCGAATGGCTCCTTCGCGGATTTGCTTGCCGTCACTGAGGCGGGTGAGGGTGTAGGTGGAGTTGAGCTGCATATTGTAGCGCAAGGTCGATCCGTCGGGCGCGACAATGGCGGGCGTCGTGGTCGGGTTCAGCGCCACCCGAAGCCGGTATTGCGGCGCGCCGGCGATGGTTTCGCCCGGATTGATTAAATCTTCGAGCGAGGTGCGGAATTGCAGCCCGATAGCGCCCGGCACCGGCGCCACTTCGATGCCTGCTAGCTGCGTGCCCACACGCGCGTCGCCCGCGCGCTTGCCCGCCATCGGCTCGAAACCGCAGGCGGTGAGGGTTAGCATTGCGATAAGAGCCAAAACCCGTTTCATAGCGTTTACCCTTTCACCACGAAATTGACGATTCGGTTCGGTACATGGACGATGCGAACGTCCTTGTCTTTGAGCGCGTCAAGCACTAATGTTTTTGCTTCGTTTATCACATCTTCTTCAGGAGTATCCTTGGGACAAGGATGTGTGGCTTTGAGTTTGCCGTTGATCTGAATCGCTATCGTCACGATGTTTTGCGCAGCCAACGCCTTATCTGCCACAGGCCAAGGCCGCAAGGAAATTAAATCCTTATGGCCAGTTTCCGCCCATAACGCTTCTGCTAAATGGGGCAGGAAGGGCTGGATCAAATGCATTACTATTTCAAACGCTTCACGCAGACAAAACCGGGCAGAAGGTCTATCTGCCGATTTTTCTTCAAGCAGATTGGTTAATTGTCGGATACGGGCAATCGCTTTATTGAAATGAAACGCCTCGATATCGGCTTCCACAGCCATGATTGCGTGATGCACAGGTTTACGTATGGAGATTAATTCAGGGTATTGTTCAGCAGGCTCAGGCAGGCTTTCAGTAAACAAATCCTTATGCGGCGCAATGAGCTTCCATAGCCGGTTGATGTAACGCCAGGCGCCCTCGATGCCTGCATCGGTCCACTCCAAATCGCGCTCGGGCGGCGAGTCGGAGAGCATGAACAGCCGCGCCGCGTCCGCGCCGTAGCTCTCCATGATGTGGGTGGGATCGACGGTGTTTTTCTTGGATTTACTCATCTTCTCCACGCGGCCTACCGTCACGGGCTTGCCGGTGGCCTCCTCCACCCATGCCCCGTCCCGCTGGATAATCTCCTCCGGCGAGAGCCATTGCCCTTCCGCCGATTGATAGGATTCATGGCAGATCATGCCTTGGGTTTCCAGCCGCTTAAACGGCTCCTTGAACGGCTGCAAGCCGCAATGCTCCAACGCACGCATGAAAAAGCGCGAGTAAAGCAGATGCAGCACCGCGTGCTCGATGCCGCCGATATAGCAATCCACCGGCATCCAGGCTTTCAAAGCGTCCGCGCTCAACGGGTCGGGCGAGGGGAGGCTGGCGAAGCGGGCGAAATACCAGGACGATTCAAAGAATGTGTCAAACGTGTCCGTCTCGCGCTGGGCAGGCTTGCCGCAAGCGGGGCAATCCACATGCTTCCAGGTGGGGTGATGGTCAAGCGGGTTGCCAGGCGTGTCGAACGAGACATCTTCCGGCAGCACGACCGGCAGCTGCGCCTCCGGCACCGGCACCGCGCCGCAGGCTTCGCAATAGATGACAGGAATCGGGCAGCCCCAGTAGCGCTGACGGGAGATGCCCCAGTCGCGCAGGCGGTAATTGATTTTGGCCGTGCCTTTTCCAAGCTTTTCCAACTCCTCCACCGCTTTTTGCTTGGCGGCTTGCGAATCAAGGCCGTTTAAGAAATCGGAATTGATGAGAATGCCGTTGCCGGTATACACTTCATTCTGCGATTCGCGCAGCGAAGGCGCAGAATCTCCCGGAGATCCTGCGCTCATGCCTTCCGGCGTGCCGCAGGATAACGAATCCGCCACAACCGGAATAATCGGCAATCCATATTTTTTGGCAAACTCGAAATCCCGCTGGTCGTGCGCCGGACAGCCGAAAATGGCGCCGGTGCCGTACTCCATCAGCACGAAATTGGCGACGTAAACGGGGTATAGCCGCGCCGCATCGAACGGATGGCGGACTTTCAGGCCGGTATCGAAGCCTTTCTTCTCTGCCTTCTCAATGGCTTCTTCGGAAGTGCCCAATCGGTTGCAATCGGTAATGAAACCGCCAAGCGCGGGATTCCTTTCCGCCAGGTGCGCCGCCAAGGGGTGATTCGGCGAAATGGCGCAGAAACTCATGCCGAACAACGTATCGGGGCGGGTGGTGTAGACTTCCAGCGTCTCTCCGCCGCTGCCGCCGACCATATCGAACCGGATCGTGGCGCCGGTGGACTTCCCGATCCAGCGCTCCTGCATGAGGCGCACTTTCTCCGGCCATTCCTTCAACTCCTCCAGGCCTTGGAGCAGCTCTTCCGCAAAGCCGGAGATGCGCAGGAACCACTGCGAGAGCTTCCGCCGCTCGACGGGCGCCCCGGAACGCCAGCCGCGGCCTTCGATTACCTGTTCGTTAGCGAGCACAGTATTGTCCACCGGATCCCAGTTGACGTAAGATTCTTTCCGGTAAGCCAGCCCTTTCTTCAGGAATTCCAGAAAGAAGCGTTGCTCATGCCGGTAATAGTCGGGGTCGCACGTGGCAAGTTCCTTCGACCAATCGTAGGAAAGGCCGATGCTTTTCAACTGCCTGCGCATCTGCTCGATATTGGCGTACGTCCAAGCGGCAGGGTGCGCGCCGCGCTGAATGGCCGCGTTTTCCGCCGGTAGCCCAAACGCGTCCCAGCCCATCGGGTGCAGCACGCTATAGCCTTGCGCGCGCTTGAACCGCGCCATCACGTCGCCAAGTGAGTAATTGCGCACATGCCCCATATGGATATGGCCGGAAGGGTAGGGGAACATCTCCAGCACGTAATATTTCGGCGCATCCGCCTTAAGGCTGGCTTTGAACGCGCCTTCCTCCTCCCAGCGCCGCTGCCAGCGCGGTTCGGATTCTTTTGGATTATAACGGGGGAAGGGATCGGACATGGGGATTCATGTTAAGGCTGCAAGGTTCAACAGAGCCTTACTTAGCAGATTTTCGACGATCTACAATTTACTTCAACGAAAAACTACCGGCCTTGACCGCCTCCAAGCTCCGCCAGCGGGTTCGGGGGCGGCACAAACCCTTCGAACGCCTTGAATGCCGCTTTCAGGGCGTAT
>CAYMDD010000066.1:0-1575 GCA_964389045.1 uncultured Rickettsiales bacterium | reverse complement strand
CTGGCGCTGCTTGTCAAGCTCGGCGAATTTTTCCTCTTCGGCATCGTATATCTGTCCCATATGTATTTTCGCACACATCACCGATGCGACCGCCAAGAACGCCGTGGTGACGTTCAAGAGACTGGAAACCTCGCTCCAGCGGGTTTGCCTCTGGCGCAACGGGAGGGTCGCCCGGTCATAGTCCACCATGGCATCCAGCGCGTATGTCAGCGAGCTTCTAAGGTATTCATTATCTTTCTTGGCGATTTCCTTTTCGATATGCTCGCGCCATTCCTCCATGCTGCCTTCCTTGTATGGAATGCCGTGCCGGTCGAATAAGTCCATGGCCTTCTCATGGGTTTCCGCCTCCCGCAGCGCCCGCGCCCTGGCGGTGAGATAGGTTTCGGTGTTCGGCTCAAGGGCATGGGCGATTTCCCTGCCCGCAGGAACCAGTGCCGCGCCCGTTGCAAAAGCTATGGACGCCTGAAGAAACCTTCGGCGTTTGGGTGGGACATCTTTCTTCTCCACCGGCGCGCGGCGTGCATCCAGTATATTGTTATTTAAATTTCTCCTGTACCTTCGGATCGTGTCGATATCTGCATTCGCTTCCTGATTGAATACCTTATTGTAGGCGATTTCTAGCGGAGGGCATTGCTTCGCAAGCCTGCCGAAGCGCTCTAAGCATTCCTGCGCGTTTTGCGGCTTTACGCTCATATCCCGGCTTTCGCCGACGCCGAACACCAGGTCGACGATATGCTTCGTCTGCTGTACCATGAACGGCGTTTCCTGGTAATGATACGCATCCATCGCCACCGCTTCGGCGAAGGTCTGGTAGACCAGCGCGGCGGTGCGCAGCTCCACTCTTTTGTTCCCCCGCAGATATCGCGCTTCGTTGAGCGCCGCTTCCGCCAAGCTCTCAAGCATGGCAGCCCATTCAAGCATGACGGCATCGCCTTCTGGGTCTTTGTCTTTTCTCGGGCGTCTGGGTGGTTTCATATACGCTACTATATAGTTAATTTATTCATTATTATACGGCGGCCAAACGTTAGTCAACGCGCGGCAAACACCCTGGGTGTCTTCCGTTCCCAAGATTAAAAGTAAAAACTTGTTGCTTGCCGGCGTTTTTTTGCTAGGTTGCGCGCGAAACCCCTTTAAAAACGAACATTTCGACGAAGGCCAGAGCCACAAAACGTGACCCAGACCAATACACAAGCCGTCGCCCGCCGTTACGCCAAGGCATTGTTTACGCTCAGCCTGGAGCAAAAGACGGAGAGCGCAGTGGAAGACGATTTGCGAGCGCTCGACGGCATCGCTTCGAGCGATAAGGCATTTGCCGCCTTCCTTAGAAGCCCGCTTTATCCGCGACCCGTCAAAGCCCAAGCCCTTGATGCGATACTGGATAAAGGCAAAGCGCATACGCTGACCCGGCAATTCATGGCGCGGCTTGCCACCGGTGGCCGCTTGCCTGCCCTTTCGGCCATCATCCGCGAATACCGGAAGCTGTTAGCCGAGAAACGCGGAGAAATGGAAGCCGAAGTCGTCTCGGCCAAGCCGCTGGAAAATGCGGAAGCGGCGGAGCTGGCGGGCGCCTTAAGC
>CAYMDD010000065.1:0-8171 GCA_964389045.1 uncultured Rickettsiales bacterium | reverse complement strand
GGAAGTGATGGAGATCGACCGCGCCCGGCAAACGCGGGCGGGCGATCTGGCCAAGAACAACGTCAAGCGCAGCGCCAAGATCAGCGGCCACATCTCCGAAGGGCTGATCCTCACGCTGGAGCAGATGGCCGATGCGGTGGTGGAGATGATCGACGGCGCGCTCACCGCCATGCGCGAACGCGACCGGGACGGCGCCACCCAGGTCTGGAAACAGGACGATACCGTGGACGATCTCTACAAACAGTTTTTCGGCCAGATCCAGGCCGAGATGGAGGCCGACCCCGCCAAGATCGCCACCGGCATCCACCTGGTCTTCATGGCCAAAAATTTCGAGCGCATCGCCGACTACGCCACCAACCTCGCCAAAACCGTCCACTATGTCGCCACCGGCGCACCCGCGAGCAAGGCGATGCTTAAGGAAGGGAAATAGGGAGAAGGGATAGGATAAAGCTTTACCCTTAAACCTTAATCCCTTATCCCTACTGCCCATGAACAATACGCTCCAAAAACGCCCCAAACCCGTGCTTCTTGCCATTCTCGACGGCTGGGGGCATGTGGAGGACGGCTCCGATCCGGCGCATAACGCCATTCTTCAGGCGAGAACGCCCAATTTCGACGCGCTTTCCAAAACCTATGCCTGGAGCCTGCTCGATGCCTCCGAGCATTCCGTAGGTCTCCCCGACGGGCAGATGGGCAATTCCGAAGTCGGCCACATGAACATCGGCTCCGGGAGAGTGGTGCTGCAGGATCTGCCGAAGATCGACGCGGCCATCGCGGACGGTTCGCTGGCAAGCCATCCGGCCCTGCTGTCATTGATCGAAACCCTGAAACAAACCGGCGGCGCCTGCCATCTGCTGGGGCTGCTTTCCGATGGCGGCGTGCACGCGCACCAGCACCACATGGCGGCGCTTGCCAAGCTCATCGCCGCCTCGGGCGTAGAGGTTTGGGTGCATGCCTTCACCGACGGGCGCGATACGCCGCCGCAAAGCGCGCTGGAATACATCAGCCAATTTGAAAAAGAGACTAGCGGCCACGGCAGTATCCGCTTCGCCACCATCTCCGGGCGGTATTTCGCCATGGACAGGGATAAGCGCTGGGAGCGCGTGGAGAAGGCCTATGCCGCGCTTGTTCAAGCAGAAGGAGAAAGCGCAGCGAGCGCGAAGGAGGCAGTGGAGCAGAGCTATGCGCTGGGCAAGAACGATGAGTTCATCGCCCCCGCGCGCATCGGCGATTACTCCGGTGGAGTATGCAGAAAATTTAAATCCCTTCCTCACCACGCTGTTCCCGCCGGAATCCTTAAGCGGCCTGCTGGGCGAAGTGGTGGCCGAAGCGGGACTCAAGCAGCTGCGCATCGCCGAGACGGAGAAATACGCGCACGTCACCTTTTTCTTCAACGGCGGCAGGGAGGAAGTCTACCCCGGCGAGGAGCGCATCCTCATCCCCTCGCCGAAAGTGGCGACCTATGATCTGAAGCCGGAAATGTCGGCCTACGAATTGACGGAGAAACTCGAAGAAGCCATCGCTTCTGTCCAATTCGACCTGATCGTGGTCAACTACGCCAACACGGACATGGTCGGCCATAGCGGCGATGTGGAAGCTGCCAAAAAAGCCGTCGAGGCGGTGGATGCCTGCATCGGCAGGGTGTCGAAGGCGGTGCTTGCGCAGGGCGGCGCAATGATGGTGACCGCCGATCACGGCAACGCCGAGCAGATGCACGATGAGGAAACCCGCCAGCCGCACACCGCGCACACCCTCAACCGCGTGCCGTTCATGCTGATCGGGCAGGGCTTCGAGAAGGGGAAGATACGGCTTAACGACGGCAGGCTCGCCGATATCGCCCCGACGGCGCTCAAGCTCCTGGGTCTCCCCCAGCCCGCGGCCATGACGGGGCAATGCCTGTTCGCCAGGGCGTGAACGCCGTGCGGAGGTGGCATGCCGCAGCCTTGATGGCCGTATGGATGGGTGCGGCGGCGTATGCGCAAGATAATCCCGAAGAGCAGCTGAAATCCACGCAGGCCGCGCTGGAACGCGCCAAGACCCAGGCCGAGACGCTTAAAACCAGAACCGCCGCCCTGGAGAAAGACAAGGCGGCGCTCGCGCGCAAGCTGGTGGAAAAAACAGCGGAATTGCAGCGCGCGGAGAAAGAGCTGCTGGTGCTGGACGACAAGCTTGCCATCCTGGAGCGGCAGGCGAATGAGAAAGAAGCCGCGCTCGCCGAGCAGCGCAGCCGGATCGAGGCGATGGTGCAAACGGCGATCCGCTTGAGCAGCATGCCGCCGGAGGCTGCCGTAATGATGCCGGGCGATACCGCCAAGGCGGTGGAAGCCGCGCGCGCGGTGCGGATGATGGCCGAAAGCATCCGCTTGAAAAGCGAGGCGCTCCAGGCCGAGATGCGCGCGTTGCTGGAGCTTAAGAACAAGGTGGAGGAAAGCCGCGCCGACCAGGCCCGCGCTGAAGGTGTCTTGCGCAAGGAATCGCAGGCGCTGGATGTTGAGCTGAAAGCGCGCGCCGAGCTGTTTGCCAAAACCAGCGCCGAGGCTGATGCCCAGGCCAGGAAAGCCAGGCAACTGGCGCAGAAATCGGAGGATTTGAAAGGGCTGCTGGCCGGGCTTGAGCAGCAGCGCCGGGCGGAAGAAGCCGCCGAGGCGGAGGCGCGCGCCCGGAAAAAAGCCAAGGCGCGCGCATTCGCCGCCGCCAAGGGCGGCATCCGCGCGCCTGCCGCGGGCAAGGTGATCCGCGGCGACAAGGGCGCCAAGAAAGGCTTGACCCTCCACACGCTCGCCGGCGCGCGCGTCACCGCCCCGTTCGACGGCGAGGTGGTCTTCACCGGCCCCTTCCTCAATTACGGGCCGATGGTGATCCTGCGCCACGAAGGCGGCTACCACAGCCTGCTGGCAGGCCTCCAGACGATCGACGTCAAAAACGGCCAGGTGCTCTTAGAAGGCGAGCCGGTCGGGCGCATGGGCGGGGAGGGGAAGACCCAGCTCTATTTCGAAATCCGTAAGGACAATATCCCCATCGACCCCTCGGGCTGGGTGGCGGGGCTGGCGAAATAGCCTTGCGGCTCTTTTAAGCCATGGCAAAAATGATTGATTCCGCATTGAATTAATCTATATTAATCCCATTTCCTACTCTTGCATGCGTTTGCGGCGGAACTCTTGTTTCGGCGCTGGCCGGAAGGGTTAAGCATCGCGCCTTCATCGCAAGGCATGCGAATGCGAGAGTGCAACGGGAGGGCGTCATGCTCATCCTTGGGGCGCTGATGGCGGTGTCGGGCATTTCCGTCTTCCTGGCGGGACTGATTCCGTATATGTTCCTGAGAATCTTCAGGCGGGATGTCTACTGGTGGCGTCCCGAGTACGATTGGCAGCACAGTCTGATGAAAATCGGCATCGTGCTGACGGTCTTCGGTGGCGCGCTGCTGCACGAACTGGGGCATCACCACTGACCCGCAACAAAAAAGGCCGCAAGGATGCGGCCTTTTTTCATTGGCGGACTAAACGGTTGTATGTTCCCTCCGCTTTCAGTAAATTCATTCCTGCTTCACATCTTTTGTTCCTCATTTCATCGTTCCTCGCTTTCATCGAACCTCATGCGCCGCTCCCGCCTTTTTCTGACCGTTGCCCTCCTTTCCGCCGCCGCCCTCACCCCGCCGATTCTCTCCGCCGCGGAGAAAAGCGAAACCTATGCGCTCCTGCGCCTGTTCGGCGACGTATTCCAGCGCGTGCGCACCGATTACGTGGAGGAAACCAAGGATGCCGACCTGATCGAAGCAGCTTTAAACGGCATGCTCACTTCGCTCGACCCGCATTCGAGCTACATGAACGAAAAGGGCTTCAAGGAAATGCAGGTTCAGACCAAGGGCGAATTCGGCGGCCTTGGCATCGAAGTGACGATGGAAAACAGCCTGGTCAAGGTCGTCTCCCCCATCGACGATACGCCGGCGGCCAAGGCGGGCGTGCTGCCGGGCGACTATATCAGCTTCATCAACGACGAGCAGGTGCTCGGCATGACGCTCCAGGAAGCGGTGGAGAAGATGCGCGGGCCGGTGGATTCCAAGGTAAAAATCTCCATTCTGCGCGACGATGGCTCGGAGCCGATAGACCTCACCATCACCCGCGCCGTCATCAAGATCAAATCGGTCAAAAGCAGGGTGGAAGGCAATATCGCTTACTTGCGCATCAGCTCCTTCACCGAGACGACGACGGATGCGATGAAGACGGAAATGGAGAAGATCAAAAAGGAGATCGGCTCACTCCGTGGCCTGGTGCTCGACCTGCGCAATAATCCCGGCGGGCTGCTCGATCAGGCGGTTTCCGTTTCCGATGCGTTCTTAAGCAAAGGCGAAGTCGTCTCCACGCGCGAGCGCGACCCGGAGAAAACCAAGCGCTTCAGCGCCCACCCCGGCGATGAATTGATCGCTGAGAGCGTCCCCGTCGTGGTGCTCATCAACAACGGCTCCGCCTCCGCCGCCGAGATCGTGGCAGGCGCGCTGCAAGACCATAAGCGCGCCGTGGTCTTAGGCACTAAATCCTTCGGCAAAGGCTCGGTGCAAACGGTGATCCCGCTGGAGAGCCACGGGGCGATCCGGCTCACCACCGCGCGGTATTACACGCCGTCGGGGCACTCCATTCAGGCCAAGGGCATCGTGCCCGACATCACGGTGGAGCCGGCCAAGATCGAGGTAATCAAGTCCGAGCGCGTGCGCGTGGAGGCGGACTTGCGCAAGCGCCTGGAGAACATCGAAGACCAGCGCAAGAAAGCAGCTCAGAACGGCAGGCAGGATAAGCCGGAGCCGAAGCCCGAAGAGGCGGAAAAACCCGTGAAAGCGCCGGAGGCGGACAAAGACAAGGACAAGGACAAAGCCAGGAAAACCACCCTGCCGCGCGGGGAAGTCAACCCCGCCGAGGATTACCAGCTGCAACGCGCGCTCGACCTGCTGCGGGCGCTCAACGTCTACCAGCAGGCGGCGCAGGACGCGAAGTAGCCCATGCGGCGCAAGCTCACCGCACGCGCCGGGCTGGCTTCGAGCGCTGCGCTGCTGGCGGCGGCCTGCTTCGTGCTGGCCTGGAAGCTCTGGCAGGGTGGGGGTAAGGAAGGAGAGGCGGCATGGAACCAAGGCCGCGTCGTTGCGCTTTCCTTAAAAACCGGCGAGGCGGAAAGCGGCAAGGCGCGCAAAGCTCCCGCTGTGCCTCCGCATGCCGAGAAAACACCCGCCGAATCCGGCCCCGAGCCGTCCGAACCCCCGCCGCCCCCCGCCGCTGCCGAAGGAGGCCTAAGCCCCGCCCCCGATGCGCGCTTGAGCGAGAAAACAGCGGAAGGCCTGCTGCCCGTCGTCGCCGCGGACGGAACCAAGGCCTGGCAGGCCTATGCCCGCCCCAGCGAAGAAGCGAAGACGCCTGCCATCGCCATCGTGCTTGGCGGGCTGGGGCAGAGCCGCTCGCTCTCGGAAGCCGCCGCCGCGCTCCCGCCGGATATTTCCTTAAGCCTTTCGCCGTACGCCAGGGATGCTGGCCTGTGGGCGGAAAGTCTCCGCGCCCGCGGTCATGAGGTGTTGATCGATTTGGCCGTGGAGCAGGAAGGCTTCCCCGCCGACGACCCCGGCCCGCTGGCGCTGCTTTCCGCCAATGCCGAGGAGGTGAACGCGCAGCGCCTGCGCCAGGCGCTCACCAAAGCGCCCGGCGCCATCGGCCTGCTGGCGCCCATGGATGAAGCGTTGAGTCGCCGCCGCGAGGATGCGGTGCTGCCGGCGCTGGTCCAGCTGAACCGGCGGGGGCTGATGCTGGTTTCCGCGCAACCGGGCGCCTCCGGGATGGAGTCGCTGGCGAGCCGGGCGGCCTTGCCCTTCCTTCGAGCAGACATCGCCTTTGATCCTTCCGCCGAGTCCGCCGCCATCCAGGCGCAGTTCGAAGCCTTAGAAGCCCTGGCGCAGCGCCGCGGGCACGCGCTCGCCGCAGGCCGCGCCACGCCGCTCCTCCTCCGCGAGATCGCACGCTGGAACGAAGGCTTAAGCGCGCGGGGCTTCCGGCTGGTGCCCGTCTCCGCGCTTGCCAGAAGGCGTTTTTCGTGACAGAGCTGTTAAGAGATTCTCTTAACAACGTTTTAAATTACCGCATGACCGCTTACTCTTCGCATCTTCCCCTGCCCGACCACCTGACATCCCTGCCTTACCGCAACGGCGTTGGCGTTATGCTGCTGAACCGCCAGGGCGCCGTGTTCGTCGCCAAGCGGATCGACACCAAAGCGGAGGCCTGGCAGATGCCCCAAGGCGGCGTGGATTCCGGCGAAACCCCCCTCCAGGCCGCCTTCCGCGAGCTGAAAGAGGAAATCGGCACCGGCAACGCCGAATGCTTACGCGAAAGCGCCGACTGGTACACTTACGATCTGCCGGATGAGCTGGTAGGCAAAATCTGGGGCGGCGCATACCGCGGCCAGAAGCAAAAATGGTTCGCCATGCGGTACTTAGGCGAAGATGCGGAGATTGACATCTGCACCCACGAGCCGGAATTCTGCGAATGGAAATGGGTTTCCATGAAAAGCCTGCCCGACCTGATCGTCCCCTTCAAGCGCGACCTTTACCGCGCATTAGTGCAGGAATTCCAGGGGCTTGTTTAGCCCGTTAAATTAAAATCTTTAGATATCAGGGCATTTAAAGCAACATTTCACGTTGTCATCATTTCTTCATTTGATCTCGGAGGGTGGGTGCCTTTTACTGTAATGCGTCATTAACTAACCACAGTTAAGCTTTTCACCCTGGAGTCCTGAATGTCGACCGATAGCTACCGATACCCGCATACTGTAACCATCCACCACGTGCCTGCCGAAGCGAACCTTACTAAAGCGGCCATTGTACTGGCGGACGTGCCGGTGCTCGATATCAAGCCGGGTGCAAAAGAAAACAGCTACAATGTTCAATTGGACATTTCGGAACGCGCCTACACTATGGCAGGCGGTAAAGAGGGCTACCGCTCAAGGGTGCAGGCGCAATTAAAGAAAATGCGTGCAGTCGCGCGTAAATACGGCCAATGGAACGGCCAGCATCCAGATTTGGAACAGAACGGAAATTTGCTGGTTGGCAATGACCCCCATAATGGTCATCTCATGCTGCAAATCCAAGTTCCGCAGCAACAGAGACGCAGCGTGGAAGCCGGTGCTCCCGACCAGATTTCGAGCCTGCTTGGCGGGAGTTGGGATCGGAAAATGGCTGTGGCTGAAGAAGGGCCGGTTATCCGTTACACCCGCAAGGCTTCGCTTGAGAACTACATGGAACGGGCAAAAGACCGTATCCGCAAATTGGAAACATTTCTCTATGATAGTTATCCGCGCTTAAATGAGAACCCGGATGCAAAGGAAATCGTAGTTGAAAAGGCTAAGTATAAGCCGAACAATGAAAGGTTCTTCAGCGTGTCATTCGATTTTACGCATGTCGAAGGGCAGCAGGCCGAGCTTGAAATGGCGAAAAACGCGCGCGACTTTGTCGAAACATTGAAAGACGAGGCGATACCGCACAAGGTGATCCAGAAAAAAGAAGATCATAAGCTATCTGTCCTGATTGCAATGCAGGATATTGTGCTATTGGACGACCTGTTACGCGGAGTGCAGGCTGATAAAGTACCGGTTCACCGCAGCCGGGATGAGATTGAAGCGATAAAAATGGCGCGGGGCTATGAATGGGATGCGTCCGGGGAAACTCCGGCACTGGATACGACGCCCTTAAGCGATGAGTATCCGCCCCTAGGCGTAACCACGCCTGCCGCAGTTGAGCAGCGCGAAGAAACGAGTGCCCACGCCCAGCCGCCGCGCCGCAGTATTTTCAGCAGGCTCACCGGCAGTGGTTGGCGCGGCACTGTTACTACGCCTTCGATAACATCCGTATCTGTAGGCGCAGGCAGCCTGTAATTGCTTTGAGTGTCATTTACGTGGCTTATTGTGTCAAGCCGCCTTCTCTCTCTCTTCATCCCCAGGGGGGTAGGCCAATGCTCCGTGGCTTGGCAGGGTTGACAAAAAATCGCTGAAAGGTTTTCCTTCAACCCAGCCTCTGCTGGGCTTCCTGTCTTGGTGATGCAGCCATGTGGAGCGGAACGGAAGGTTCGTTTTGAGGATCGGGATTCATCCGGGCTTGCGCTTCCCCAGGCTTGGCTGCGGCTACTTGGCCGGCAACCGTTCGCCGC
>CAYMDD010000064.1:0-8284 GCA_964389045.1 uncultured Rickettsiales bacterium | reverse complement strand
ACCAATAAGAAGCTTATACCGGTTTAGTTTAAGCGAATCGGTGCACGTAAAAAATCTGTGTAGCACTTTATTTTTAAAAATCAACCATCACTAGAAAGCAGAACGCCTCCCAATAGTGCTGGTGAGTTCTCTGGTGGATCTATGTTTTTAAGATTTAAATATTTTCACACCCTCTTTTTTTCACGGTTGCAGACTGCAAAGCTGAAGAAACCATAAGCGACTTTTGGCGCTCTCAATTTCATTACCTGATTTTAAGAACGGCAAGGCGCGGCTGGAGGTGCGTGTTGTCTTTGTTGGTGTTGATCTGCATAACATTGTTCCTTTTAAGTTGAAGCTATGTTGGCAATGACGTTGCCTTCGATTAAAGGCATAGCGTCTCCCGCGCGATTACGCTTCGTTTGAAGTGGATAAAGATTTGAGAGGTGATTACGCTGTGAGGGATTGCCACACACACGATAGCTGGCATTAGATAAGTTAAAAATGCGGAGCTAAGTTTTCGAGCCACCCACTTTCGCTTAAAGCTAAATACGGAATAAAATCGACGCTATCTTGGATAACGAAAAGTGCATTCACCGAGCATCGATTGGTAAATATAGTAATTTTATGTCGCTAGGCGCATGCTCCGGCTGAAGTTTTCAATTTATCTTAAACCTAGGAGAATTTATATGCCTATTGCTCAAGTGGTCGAAATCAGCGCGATGTCGGAAGAAAGCTTTGAAGACGCTATCCGCCAGGGAATCGAAGAAGCCGGCGAAATGTTCGAAAACATCAGCGGTGCATGGATCAAAGAACAAAAAGTCAAAATCGAGAATGGGGAGATTACTGAATTCAACGTGAATATGCAGGTTACTGCTATGATAGAGGAGCAGTCTTCGCGCAGCTCGTCATCTCCTGGCCGCAACAATCAGCGCGGTAATGATAACGGGCGTGGAAACATCGTCTACGCCACGAAGAAACCGCGTCGCCAGTAATAGTAACTCTCGAATAATAGTAACTCTCGAAGTTAGTGAATACATAGCGCCGGTATGGATGTTTGATGCATCCATGCCAATTACTCGAATTGAGGTATCCGCGCGTAAAGCCATATGAGTGCCGTTTACCTGGTTTTTGTGTTCTGGCGTTAGGGATAAGACAATTATCCCGGAAGGCTGAAAAAGGGGCTGTCGTAGATAATTAGCTTATCTATGATGGTTTCATGGGATTAAAAGGCTGTAGATTAAGCAAGAAAGTTCAGCTTCGTCTAGTTGAGTTTTTTGTGTCGCAAGTAACGGCACGTTCTGCGGCGGATATGCGCTTCGCCCGCTTCATCGCCGCGCACAGCCAGGAGATGTTTCATTTGCATAACCGGAAAGTCTTGAGCCGCGACGAGGCGAAAATCTGTGAGCTGGAGCTGATCCATGCGGAAGCGGGGCCGGTGCATGTGCAGCTGCACAGCGTCGGCGTGGCCGGACAGCTGGGACACTACCGCGCCGCCATCATCGACATCACCCAGCTTAAAACGCTGGAGCAAGAACTGACCGCCGCGCGCGCGACCAGGCAGAGGCGGCGAACCAGGCTAAAAGCCAGTTTCTGGCCAACATGAGCCATGAAATTCGCACGCCGATGAATGCCATCATCAGCCTAAGCCATATCCTTGCTCAGAGCGAGCTGCTGACCGATCTTCAGAGGGAGCAGCTGGGCATGCTGCAGTCAAGCGCCACCTCGCTGCTATACCTCATCAACGAACTGCTTGATATCGCCCGGATCGAGGCCTGTGGCCTGGAGTTGGAGCGCATAAGCTTCGATCTTCCGGCACTCTTGAAAGACGTGCTCAACATGTTTTCCGTCAAAGCGAGCGAGAGAAACCTGGCGTTGGTCGAGGATAACCAGCTTAAGCATGATCTTTACTGGGGCGACGGCTTGCGCATCTGCCAAGTGGTGACGAACCTGCTCAACAACGCCATTAAATTCACGCATTGCGGGGAGGTGGTGTTGCGCGCCGAAGCCATGTTACAGGAAAAAGATTGGGTTACGCTCGTCCTTTCGGTCAGCGATACCGGCATCGGTATCCCGAGAACGAAGCAGACCATTGTTTTCCAAGCGTTCACGCAAGCCGACGCCTTCATGACGCGCCGTTACGGCGGCAGCGGCTTAGGGCTTGCCATCTGTAAGCAGCTAGTCGAGCATATGGGTGGCACCGTTCAACTTACCAGCGTCGAGAGCGTCGGCTCGACTTTTACCGTGCAACTGCCGCTCCAGTTGAGCTATGAGACTGCGCAGCCGTCTGCGGACAACATGTGGGGAGGCAAAAGCTCCGCTGCGCCGGACAAGGATATTAGGCCGCGCATACTTCTGGTTGAGGATTACGCTCCCAACGTACTTATCGCCACAACATTCCTGGAGAGCTTCTCCTACGCATACGACGTCGCCTCCGACAGCAAGCAGGCCGTGCAATTGACGAGCGAATACCGTTATTCGGTTATTCTGATGGATATCCAGATGCAGGGCATGGACGGCTATGAAGCAACCGGCCATATCCGCCGGATGGAAAAGCGGCGTAAATTACCCCCCGTTCCCATCATCGCCATGACCGCCCATGCGCTCTCCGGCGACAAGGAGCGATGCCTTAAAGCCGGGATGACCGATTACATCTCCAAACCGTTCGATCCGCAGGAGTTGTGCGCCGCAAACTGGAGCGTTATCTGCTTGTCAACGCCGCGTGATGCTTAGTAGGCACTTGCACGAAGGAATCGAATCGTTGCCTCATCTTAATTTTTCGCTCGTATTATGACGCTTCTTCTTATAAAGATGATCGCTTTATGGATTTAAGCGATAGCAGTCTTTGTCAGTCAGCGAACCTACTTATCATCAAACGACGATTGTCGGGGGAGGAATTACCGGGCTGTACGCCGCATTGAAGGCGGTAGATTCCGGGCGGCGAGATGTGCATGTGTACGAGGCTTCCACAAAGCTCGGGGGTAAGATCAAATCGCAAGAGCTGCATGGCCATGTGTTTAACATGGGCGGAGAATTTATCGATTCCGATGATACGCTGATGATCGGGCTGTGCGAGCGCCTAGGCCTTCGCCTTACCCAATGTACGGATCAGCAGAATCATGCCTTTCAGGAAGAGAGCGGCGCCATCAGCGAGGATTTCTTCCGGCAGTATGCGCCTGTCGCGCAACAGATCATCTGTGACCGCAAGGAGATGCTGGCGCATCCCGATGGGGAATTGACGCGCTCCATCAAGGAGCTATCGCTGGCGGAATACATGGATACGCTTCGAAAAAGGCCTGAGTTCGCAAGCGTTCCTCTTTCCGTATTCGATATTGCGCTGAATGCCTATGCCGGAGAGGTCGGGCAAACGCCGGAACGGGTGACGGCTGAACAGTTTATCGCTGAAACCATGCGCTTCACGGACAAGTTTTTGGTCAGCGATTGCGGATACCGTGTTGAGGGCGGCACGGAAGCGATTGTTGCGGCGCTGCATGCCTATTTAGAGGCGCACGGCGTGACATTTCATTTTTCGGAGCGGCTGGAGTCTGCGGTAAAATCGACGGATGGCGCTATTGGCCTGACCTTTACCTTCGGCCAAACCCCGCATCACGTGCGCACCCCAAATGCGATGATCGCACTGCCGGCTTATGCGCTTTCTCAGGTGCATGGGTTGGAATCTTTCGGGATGGAAGCAGGCGTGCATCAGCAATTAAGCGATATCCAGTATGCCAGCCTGATTAAGTTTACGGTGCCGCTCCGCGCCGGAGAAGAGCTGCCGAATGTCAATCTATTTTCAGCCGACGTGCAGTCTTATCCGCCGATGCCGGGCTACCTGACTTTTTTGTGCCGCAATCAAGGAGATTTAAGCCCTCCCGCATTAATCAGGCATCACCTTGAAAGATATGCCGCGGCGATGGGGAAAACGGCGGAGCGGATTTTCGACGCAAGCCCGGGCAATATCGCATTTGAAAACCCGGACAAAGCCCCTTGTTTTTCCACCCCGTCACCGCAGCACAAAAAACAGACGGATCATCTTCTGCAGCAGTTGACATCGTTAGCCGATCAGGGGCTTGGCATTGCCGGCACCTATTTCCCCCTGGAAGGCGCGGTCGGGTTTATGGAGTGCGGCCTGGCGTCTGTCGAGCGCGCGCATGAACGCATGCGGGCAGCCGATTTGCAGGATAGCCCTGCGGTGTTGCCGATAAACGGCCATATGGCTCCTGCGCTTGAGGGAAGCGTGGCGAGGTTGGCCTACCGCCGCAGCCAGGAAGATTTTCACAAGAAAAGCACTTCCCTGGGGATGTAGTGCCGAGCAATCAAGGATTTGCGGTAAGCTTATGCAGATCAAGAATGCGCAGCGTGCCGCGGCAATAGACGCAGACAGCATCGTCCAGCGTCAATACTACGAATGGCCGTTGACCGCGATTATCCCATATTTCTTGGATGCGTGCCTTAAACGGCGCGACATAGGAGGGAGGCTTTTCGCCCGTCAGGTCATCGGTATCGACGACAAGATAATCGACATCGAAGCGATCCCGCAGCATAATCAACGGGGCGATATCCTGGGCAAAAAATGCGTCGATGATGGCATCCATGCGCTCGCGCATCGTCAGCACGTAATTCGTGTGAATAGCTGCATGGGTCTGGTAGCCGAGCAGTATTTTCCGCCGCGAGTAATAAGGAATGTTTTCAGTAACCCCCGCTGTTTTACCCCTAAGCGGCCAGCCTGCCAACACGACATCTTTCGGCAGTGTCTGAATAAACCGGAGCGCGTCTTTCTGATGCGGTTCGAGGCGGCCTTCGTAGCCGGAGCCTCTGGGGTCGGCTTCCGCGATCAGCGCGATGTAGGTGAGCGTCAGCGCGGCCAGTGCCGTGCCTTTGCGGATAAAACGCTGCCTGCGCGCCACATTGCGCAGGCAGACGCACATGTAAAGGAGAATCATCACCGCGCCGGGATAAATAATGAAGCGGTAAGCGGTGGTGTAGCTCAAGAATATCGCACAGAGGAAACAAATCGCAAAGGCGAGGAAAAACGGTTTGAGTAGCTGAAGGCGCTTATCGCGCGCATCCCGAAGGAATATGCCTGCAACCAACAGCACGATAAGCAGTAAAGTAATGACGGTTGCTGCTATTTCCCCAAAGCGCACCGCGTGCTCGGAATAGTACGAATAGAGGAAATAGTTAAGAGGCTTGATAATTAACGGATTATTATACACTCCCCTCGGTCCGGATTCCGGGAACTCCTCATTTTCGCGAAATGTTTCGATGGCGCGTCCGTACGTTTGCTGTTGGTGAATGCCAAGGATAGGCGTAAGCAGTACCAACGCCGTAAGCGCAGCGGTTGCAAGCAGCGCGAATTTCCACCATAGCGGCCATGACAACGCGGCTTTTTTTCCGCAAGCAGGCGTAAGCCGGGGAAAGAGCAGCCAGAATGCAAGCGTCAGCCCGATGACCGGCGTCATCACCGGGTAGAATGCGGCGCTTGCCACCACGGCGCATGCAAGTGCGACCGGCCTGCCGGCCAGCAGCGCTGCGACTGACCACCACATCAAGGGGAACGCGAAGCTATGCGCAAGCCCCCCGACCAAGCGCGCCACAAAAATGCTGGAGCAGAGATAAATAGCCAGCGCAGACCAGGCTACCCCCCGTCCGCCTATGCGCAAAGCGCAGTAGAATACCAGCGGCGCGGAGATCAGCCAGAGCACTATCGGCAGAAAACGGTGGAGAAGCGCAACATCCGCAAACAGGGACCAGCCGTAATAGAGTGCCTTGTAACCCAGCGGCATAACAATAGAGGAGTAATAGTCCGCCGCGTAATCATTGGGGAAAAGCGCAGGGTCGTTTAAACGGAAATGCGGATACAGCGTGCGCATACCAGGATAAAATAAATCCGTATCCCCGGCCAGGCGGATTTGGCCGAAAATAAAATAAAGCGCAATCGCTGCGCCGATAATGAGGGGGATAGTGCCTGGAATTCGTAAGAATTGCCTGAATTTCATTGCTGTAAATCAAATCTGATGAAGATTGAGGGTTGCGGATATGATGATGGCAATATACACATGCATTGTCCAATAATAGCACGATAAACAGCCTGGCCTCCCGCTTTTCCCGGATTTGCTTTGCACGCATGTTGAAAGATTCGAAGTAAACAGGCGGCGAAGCCGGTTAAATCCTCGATGTTGTTAACCAGATAATTCATGCCTAAACAATCGCGTAAACGGATGAGAGGGGCGGTGTTGCGCACCCGATAAGCGCCAGCCCCTTGTTTTCCAGAGAGGCTATTTTAAAAAGCGGCACAACATCTCGGCGGTGATGAAAGGCGGATGGCCAGCGCTGAGGCTTCGCCTCTCAGTTAGGGCGATAGCGGTCATCGCGCTTCATCCATTCCTCTTTAAAGCATGACACCTGATGTACGTCTTGCGGTGTTCCGTCAATCATGTAATGGGCTTTTCGTTCTCCTTCTACAATCCACCCCGAACTGCGCAGCGATCGGACATTGATATGTATAATGCCGCTGAACAGCTTGCGTAGGCTGTAAATCTCGAAAGACAAGTAGTTGCCGATATCGATAATCTCATGCCCCATCCCGATATCCGCGCTGCTATCCACCCGGAAAACGGCTTGCATCACTTTGCCAGAATCTTCAGCAATGCGTGCTTTACTTCTGCGTCCAGCGCGGCGGGATTTTGCCCGTAAGCGGCATCGAAATACTGCATGCGCTCTTCCCAGCCAGGCCGGTAGAACGCAGCGACAGATGCAAGATCCAGCTCTGCCGCCGAAGAAATTAGGGGCACCAAGCCGTTTTGCACGAAGCCGTTATAGTCGAATGATGTGCCGTCCAATGTCGGTAGGTAGACAACGGGCGTGCCGTTTTTGAGTACTTCGAGTACGGCGGTGGTATTGCCGGCGACGATCAAGTCGCACCGCTTAGAATCTTGGGCAAGAGAAATGCCGGAAGAAACCTCCACGTAAGGTGCAGCTTGCGCGATGGCGGAGAAGTCAGGGTTGGAGAACTGCACCGGATGCCCGCGTATCAGGATAAGCGCGGGGTTAAGTCGTGCCAGGCTTTCCACCGTTTCGGCAACCGCATTTAAACTGGCGGCGGCGGAAAGGAAAATGCCGATATTGAGGGGTTTTTTCATTAGTCCGTCGCACCGCAGGGGATAAGGTTCGCCATGGATGCCGCGATAAACGATGGCGCCTTCAAGCTTGGAACAGGCGGCGAAACGATCACGCATGGCGTAACTGTCAAAGACATAAAGCTCGTAATCGAGCAGCGTGCGCCCTGCCATCAGCGCGCCGGGAAGCGCGTGCGGGAGATACGCGCGCTTAATGCGAAGCGAGGCGGCTGCGGTGGAAAGCGCTGCGGCATCGGGGCTGTAATCACTGGTGACAAGCACGGCTTGCACAGTCTGGCGCTCCAGCCATTGTCGGAAGCGCACGTAAAGAAAAAGCGCCATTGCCACGCGGCACGCGGCCATGAATGGCAGCCGTGCTTCGATTCTCTTAAATGCTTTCAGCAGCCGGAGCACGCCGCGCGGGTGCCGCAGCGCGCCGAAAGCCGCCCGCCAGCCATCCTTCTGCTTGAAACTCCAGGCGATGCGCGCAGGGGCATTTTGCCCCATCAGCGCATCGATTCTGTCCAATTGCTTGTGCTCATTGGGGTAGATGCCGGTTGTGAGCCAAAGGGGAGTGTGGCCCGGAAGTCCGGCTCTAACGAAGTAGGCCAGCCCGTAAAGCGCAACCAGCAAATGCGAGCATTTGAGCAGGCGGCATAATCGGTGCGCATATAAGGCAAAGCGGATAGTTCGGCTGCGGCGGGCGATATCGTCGAATACACGCTGCCGTTCGGGTGAGGATTCCAGCCGGGCGACGGTACGAATGGCTTTAAGAAGATGCATTATGGTGTATCAATACGTAAGCAGTATGGTATGCACGTGGAAATCAGGCCATTTTAACAGCATTTATGCTAAAAAAAATCACTAATTTCCTAAGACATGGTGTTTTTTACACCCTGGCCACCGCGATCGAGGCGGCGGCGCCTTTCCTGCTTGCGCCGATCCTTACCCGCTATTTGACCGTATATGAATACGGCGTATGGGCGCTTTTTTTGAGCAGCTACACCTTCTTGCGCCCGCTGCTTGGCTTCACGCTCGACGATTATGTGCGCATGCGCTACCTGGAACATCCGCGCGAGAAAATGTTCGGGCTGTTGCTTTCCACCCTGCTTTTAAGCGGAGCGTTTGCGCTGCTGCTCGTTCTCGCTTCGTGGATCAACCGCGAACTGTTAAGTGAGTGGCTGCATTTC
>CAYMDD010000063.1:6194-8314 GCA_964389045.1 uncultured Rickettsiales bacterium | reverse complement strand
CGATGATATTGCCGAGCGCGCCGCCGATCACCAGCCCGATGGCAAGCCCGAGGCGGCGGCTGTCCGCCCGCCTCAGCCAGACGTATAGCATGACTACCAGCGCGGCTGCAACGCCGATCAGAATATAGCGCGCGGCCTCCGCCCGGTGCGCGAACATGCCGAAACTCACCCCGTAATTCCACACTTCCACCAGATTGAAAAACGGCAGCACCCTTACCGGCGCATGGATGCCGAGCGGATAGACTTCCAGGAAGTAGAATTTGCTCAACTGGTCGAGGATCAGGGCTACGAGCGCCGCTGCCAGCCCGGCGCGGTGGGGATTACGGATCAGGAACATGTGCGGAGTATCTCCCTGGCGCGCGCGCTGTCCAGCGCAATCTGCGCCGTAAGCGCCTCGATGCCGTCAAACGCCCGCTCTTCCCGCAGATATGCCACCGGCTCGACGGTCATGCGCTGGCCGTAAAAATTATCCGCCACATCGAAGCAGTGCACTTCCAGCAGGGGATTAACGCCGCCGAATGTCGGGCGCAGGCCTAAATTGGCGACCCCGCCCAGTGTCTTTCCGCCGATATGCGCTTTCACCGCATACACCCCGCGCTTTGGCGCGTAGATGTGCGCGAGCCGAATATTCGCGGTCGGAAAGCCGAGCGCCCGCCCGCGCTTTTCCCCATGCACCACCCTCCCCTCGATACGGTAGGGGCGTCCTAGCAGTATCGATGCTGCGGCGATGTCGCCGCTATCCAGATATGCGCGGATGCGCGTAGTCGAACAGGCCTGGCCTTCTGCATCCTTCCACGTCGGCACGCGCGTATAGCCGAAGCGGCCATCCGCCGCCGCTTCCGTCAATACCGCTGCGTTCCCCTCCCGCCCCTTGCCGAACACGAACGACTCGCCGGTGACGATGTGATGCGCGTTCAACGCGCGAACGAGAATCCCGTCGATAAACTCATGCGGTGTCAGTTGCGCGAATGCCGCGTTGAAGCGCTGCAACACCAGCGCATTCACCCCGAGCTGGCGCAGGAATTTGATTTTTTTGGACAGCGGATAAATGCGCAGCGGCGCGAGATGGGGATGGAAAAACTCGCGCGGATGCGGCGTGAACGTCAGCACCAGGAGCGGCGTACCGGTTTCATGGGCAATCTCGCGTGCCGCGGCAATCACCGCCTGGTGGCCGCGATGTGCCCCCTCGAAATTCCCCAGCGCCACCACCCCGCTGTGCAAGGATTCTGGCACATGGCGCGCGTCACGAACCAGGCGCATGCAGGATTTTGCTCTTAGGCGCCGGCGCGGCTTGGAGCAGATTCCGCCGCTTTCGCCTGGGGCCTTAAATTCAGGTAGATCAGCACCGGCGCGGAGATGTAGAGCGAGGAATAAGTGCCCACCACAATCCCGAACACCATTGACCAGGCGAAGCCTTTCAGCACCTCGCCCCCCCAGATGCCGAGCGATACCGATGCGAGCAGCACGGTGGTGGCAGTGAGAAACGTGCGGGAAAGCGTTTCGTTAAGGCTTAAATTAATCAGTTTACTGATTTCCATTTTCTTGAATTTCCGCATATTTTCACGGATGCGGTCATAGATCACCACTGAATCGTTAATCGAATAGCCGACGATCGTCATGACCGCCGCTAAGGCCGTCAGGCCGAACTCGAAGCGCGTGACGGCGAAAAACCCGATCATCATAATACTGTCATGGAGCAGCGCGAAAATCGCCCCCACTCCGTACTGCCACTCGAAGCGGAACCACACGTAAGCCATGATGGCGGCAAACGCCAGCGTCACCGCCAGAATGCCGGAGCGGATCAGCTCCTGTCCCACAGTCGGCCCCACGTAATCGATGCGACGGTAATCGACTGCTCCCGCCGTGGCTCCCAGCGCCTCCTTGGCGCGCGCCACTACCGCCGCCTGCTCTTCGTTTGCTGCCGTCTGGATGCGGACGATCACGTCCTTCTCCGAGCCGAAATTCTGCAAACTCACTTCGCCGAAATCCCCGCCGCTTAAAGCCTCCCGCATCGCGCTTAAGTCGGCGGGCGCTTCCGTGCGCAGCTCCATCAGGATGCCGCCGGTGAAATCGATGCCCAGATTCAATCCTTTGTTGAAAAAAAGCCCCAGCGCCAGCAA
>CAYMDD010000063.1:0-6184 GCA_964389045.1 uncultured Rickettsiales bacterium | reverse complement strand
CGCCAGCAACGTTAGCGCCCCGGAAACGGCAAACCCCAGCCAGCGCTTGCCCATGAAGTCGATATTGGTCTTATGCGGAAAAAAGCGGATCGGGAAACGGAACATGAATGTACTTACACCTAAAAAATAGCATCTTCGGCCTTATAAAGCGCTCTTTGCGCCAGAGCAAGGATTACCGCCTTTTAAGCGCTGCCAGCCCGGCGGCAAGCAGGCATGCGGCAGGCCATATCCAACCGATCTCCCCGTAAAGCGCAGGCGTGGGGAAAGGATTGGTCAGCGCCGCCAGCCCCGGTGCCAGCAGGCCGGATGCGGCGGAAGCGGTAATCAGCAGGGATGCCGCACCCTCCTCGTCTTTCTCACGCCGCGCCGCCCAAACGGGTAGAAAGCCTGTCAACGCCACCGCCGCACCTGCCGCAGCGATGGCAATCGGCAGGATATCCGCCCCCGTTACGCGCGCCAGACGCGGAATGCTGCCGATCAGCAGATCGGACGCCGTGAACAGCAATGCCAGCCCGATCAGCCCGTATGCCGCGGCGCAGAAGGCGCAAGGTTTCGCATCTGCTTTTAAGTAGATTTTCTGTGCCGATAAGGGAAAAAGCGCACCTCGGCGCTGGAAATACACGGCAAATATGCCGAATCCCGCTGCAAGCGCCGCCCCGTCCAGTCCCATCAAGGCGCGGTCGTGAGCCGTCACCCACGGCAAAAGGGCAAGAACGCCTAAGGCGGCCAACGCCTTGGCGCTAACCGACGGCAGCGAGGCAAGCGGCAGCGCCAGCAGTACCGCCGCGCCCAGCGCGCCGCCCAGCGCCATGTCCGGCGCGCCCGCGTAGATGCCCGAGAAGCAGAATGCCAGAGGCGGCGCGAGCGTTCCCATTTGCACAGGCAGCGCTTCCAAACGCGATTTCAAGAGGTTAGGCAGGCTTAGGCGTAATAGTGCCCCTCCTTTGCCGAGCAGCAGCGCGCCCGCCAGCATGATTGCGGCGCTGAAAGCGAAGGCGAAAAGAAGGATCAGCATAGGGAAGCACTGTACTTCCTGGGCATTCTCGCGTAAACCGTTTAAGTACATGGCTATGCTCCTCAACCTCGTCAGCGCCGATCCCGGATTTATCCGCCTGCTGCGCGAGGCGCTGGAGCCGGAAGGCGAATGGGGGTTCGGCGAAGCGGAAGACGCGCTGACGGTGGCTGACGCCAGGAATACGCCGGTTCCGCCCGGCGCTCTCGTGGTAATCGGCTTTCAGCCGGGCATGCTGAAGCCGCCTTTTGCGCTTGCGCAGCTTCGGCAACGGCTCCGTCAGGCCGCCGCCGAGCGTCATTCCGCCGCGGTTCCCATCGCATTAAGCAGAAACGCGGCCTTTCATGCCAAGGAGCGCAAGCTGCTTGGCGTCGGCGGAGAGGCTTACCTGACGGAGAAAGAAGCGGAGCTTCTCAGCGCGTTGCTTGCCGCGGGCCAGGGCGGCATGAAGCGCGAATCGCTGCTGGAGCAGGTATGGAAATACCACGAGGCCGCCGATACGCATACGCTGGAAACCCATATCTACCGCCTGCGCGGCAAGCTGCGCGAGGCGGTAGGGGAAGAGTGTGTTTTGACAACGACGGATGGGTACGCGCTGGTAGCGGATAATAAATAGAAGATTGCCGGATTGATTGCATATGGCTGAAAATAATGAGGAGGTTAAGAGTGAAGGGGTGACCCGGCGCGGATTTTTTCCGCGGGCTGCAAAAAGTATTGCCGGAGCTATGACGGTGACGGGCGTCGGAGGCGCTGTAGCGGGTTACATGCTTCGTGGCTGCATGCAGCCTCAGGCGCAGATCATCTCACCGCGTATTTCCTACGCGCCGCCGCAGTTTCATGACGGGGGCAAAACCTGCGAACTGCATATTAACCTGATTGGGACTAGACCGACGGCGGATTATTCTGCTGATGCGGTTGTGATTAATTCGGATAGCGTGCAGTTTGGCGACCGCAAGGCTGGCATCCGGCGAAGCGTGGAGTTTGGAGAAGCGGATACGGTGCTCCTGCATATCTACAATGAGCGCGATTCTTTCGTGGATCAGGTGGTGAGAGTGGATAGCAGTTCGGAGCGCAAGGCAAAAATTATCATTGTTATGCATGGAACCAGTAATCCTGATTTAGCGGCTAAAAACACCTTTACCTGGAAATCGGATCATTTATCCGTGTATTCCGCCAACCGAAACAAAGAAGCTCTGCGTGATGTTTCTCTTCATTCGGAGCGCGGCAGGGTAACTATTGATGTGCATGACCTGACGCCGGAACAGCAGCAGAAAGCGCAGTCAAGCAAGCATAATTATTATACGGAGGAAAAGCCCGGCATACTGAACTACGTAACGGAATTTGGCGATGGCGTTACCGCGGAGCGGCATGGCCGTGAGCAAAATATGCGTTTTGAAATCACCGAGCCTTTTACTAAAATGCAATCCGCGCCTTCTTTTCCAAGACGTGCTTCCGGAGGGCTGGAACGATGAGTCAATCCAAGCCTCGGCTCGTGGGCCTTTCGCGCGGGGAAATGGCGGCCAGGCTCTCAGAACTCGGCTTCCCCGCTTTCCGCGCCAGGCAAATCTGGCACTGGCTCTACGCCAAGGGTGCGACCGATTTCGCGCAGATGACGACCATCGCTAAGGCAGATCAAAAAAAGCTGGCGGAGCATTTCGATATCTCCCGCCCCGCTATCGCCAAGGATTTGACTTCGTTCGACACCACCCGCAAATGGCTGCTTCAGTTCCCCGACGGGAACAAGGTGGAAACGGTGTTTATCCCCGAAGAAGACCGCGGCGCGCTCTGCGTCTCCTCCCAGGTCGGCTGCACGCTCTCCTGCGCTTTCTGCCACACCGGCACCATGCCGCTGGTGAGAAACCTGAAGGCGGAAGAAATCGTCTCCCAGGTCTTGACCGCGCGCGATCATCTGGGGGAATGGCAAAAGAAAAGCGAAGACCGCCTCTTCACCAACATCGTCATGATGGGCATGGGCGAGCCGCTGTTTAACTATGATAACGTCGCCAAGGCCTTGACCATCGTTATGGACAATGAGGGCATCGCCATCTCCAAGCGCAAGATCACCCTTTCCACCTCCGGCGTCGTTCCCATGATCGAGCGCTGCGGGCGCGAGCTGAACGTGAACCTCGCCGTCTCCCTCCACGCGGTGCGCAATGATTTGCGCGACATCCTGGTGCCGCTCAACAAGAAATATCCCATCGACGAACTCTTAAACGCCTGCCGCAACTACCCCGGCGTTTCCAACGCCCGGCGCATTACGTTTGAATATGTGATGCTCAAAGGCGTGAACGATTCCGATGCCGACGCGCGCGAACTGGTGCGCCTGCTGGGAGGCATCCACGCCAAGGTCAACCTCATCCCCTTCAATTCTTGGCCGGGCAGCCATTACGAATGTTCCTCGAACAACCGCATCCGCGCCTTCGGCGATATCGTCAACGCCGCTGGCTTCTCCTCTCCCGTCCGCAAAACCAGAGGCCAGGACATTCTCGCCGCCTGCGGCCAGCTGAAATCCGATTCCGAGCGCAAGAAAGGCGAGCGGGTGCAGCTGCATTGAAGCAGCCGGTTGTACTTGGGCGCTAGGCGCGTTATGAACCATAGATCTTAAACGCTTAAATAGAGTGATTCATGCGCAAAGTCGTCGTCTCCGGCATGCTTGGCAATGGGCTGGAATGGTATGATTTCGCCATTTACGGGCAGATGGCCGTCATCATCGGCCATATCTTTTTCCCTGCGGAAAGCGAACTGGCGCAGCGCATGGCGGCCTTTGGCGTCTTCGCCGTGGGGTTCGTTTTCCGCCCCTTGGGCGCGGTGCTCTTCGGCTGGATCGGCGACCGCTACGGCAGAAGGGCGTCGCTGGTGGTGGCTATCCTGATGATGGCGATTCCCACCGGCTGCATCGGCCTGCTTCCCGGCTATGCCGAGATCGGCTTGCTCGCCCCCATCCTCTTGACGCTGATCCGCATCTGTCAGGGCTTGTCCCTAGGCGGTGAATTCTCCGGCTCGATCACGTATATCGTCGAGCATTCAGCCCCCAACCGGCGCGGCATGGCGGGGGTGGCCTCGCTGGTAAGCCTGGTGCTGGGCTTCCTGCTCGGCACTGCTGTTTCCTTAAGCGTGGTCAAATTCTTAAGTGCGCAGGATTTTCAGTCCTGGGGCTGGCGCCTGCCGTTCCTGTTCGGCATCGTTATCGGCCTGGTCGGCCTCTACATCCGCCGCTCCTGCCCCGAAAGCCCGCTCTACGAGGAAGCCAAGAGCGAGGGCAAGCTCTCGGATTCTCCGCTCAAAGAAGCCTTTAAGCATTACCCGAAGCCGATGCTCCGCGCCTTCGCCGCCTACATGACGGTGACGATGCCGTTTTACCTGACCAGCATCTATTTCATCTCCTTCACCCAGCACCATTTAGACCGAACCCACACGGAGGCTTTCACCGTGAATTTCTGCGCCATGCTGTGCATGCTGGTTGGCATGCTGGCAGGCGCGAAGCTCTCCGACACGGTCGGGCGGAGGGTGGTAATGGTGCCTGCCGCCGTCGCCATCGGCCTTGCCGCGCTGCCGATGTTTATGCTCCTGCCTGCGAGTGACTTTGCAGGCATTCTCCTTATTCAAAGCGCCTTCGGCCTGCTGGTGGGCGTCTATGTCGGCCCTATAGCCGCGCTGCTCACCGAGCTGTTCCCCACCTCCGTCCGCTATACCGGCATGGCCGTCTCCTATAATTTGAGCGCAGCTCTTTTCGGCGGCACCACGCCGATGGTGTCCGAATGGCTGATCGCCCGCACCGGCACGCCGTTATCGATCGGTGTTTATGTGATCGGCTGCTGCATCGTTTCATTGGCGGCGCTGCTCCCCTACCGTGATCGCTGGCGGGAACCGCTGCGATAAATAAGGATTTTAGCCACTCAGTGGTTGATTTTTAGCCAATGAGTGGCTAAAATCCAAAAATATGTATAAAAGAAACAGTATATTAGATATAAAAGATTCCTTACAACACAGTCCTGTCGTGTTCATTAAAGGTGCGCGTCAGGTAGGCAAAAGCACATTAGCGAAATGGTTGATTGAGGAAGCCTACCCGCTGTTATTCGATGATATCCCTAATTTCGATGCCGTACAAAGCATCGACTCGCCGCATTATTACACGCTGGACGACATTACGCTGCTGGCTGCGGCCTCTTCCTCTTCTCTTTCTTTTTTAGAAACGCTGCCGCCTCATGTGGTGATTGATGAAATTCAGCGTGCGCCCGAGCTGTTCTTGTCGATTAAGCAATTGGTTGACCGGGAACGAAAGCCGGGGCGATTCCTGCTGACGGGATCGGCGTACCCGCTGGTATTCCCGAAAATCGCGGATTCGCTGGCGGGGCGGATGCAGCACCACACGCTGTGGCCGCTTTCTCAAGGAGAAATCAGGGGGAAAAAGGAAACATTTATCGATGCATGCTTCGGCGAAGGAAAGCTTCCTGCCATTCCCTCCATCGGCTGGGATGGTCTGTCCCGAATGCTGGAGCTGGGCGGTTACCCCGAAATCTTAAGACTCGGCGGCGCAATGAATGACAGCAGGGAAAAGCGCAGGCGGGATGCGTGGTACCGCTCCTATATCACTAGCATTATCGAACGTGACATTCGGGATCTGGCGCAGATCGAAAGCTATAGAGAGTTGCCGAATCTGCTCCAGCTACTGGCGGCGAAAATCGGCGAGCCGCTGAATACCGCGAATATAGCGGCAGGTGTTGACATAAAGCTCACCACGCTCAAGCGCTATCTCTCGTTGATTGAGGCGGTGTTTATGTATGTGCCGTTGCCAGCATGGGCGCGCAAGGAAGCGAACCGGCTAGTGCGTAAACCTAAAATTTATTTAAACGACACCGGATTGGTCATGCATTTGAGAGGTATGGGCCAAGGGCGCCTGATAGATCATAATAAAGCGGGGTTTTTGCTTGAGAATTTTATCGTCATGGAACTGCTGAAACAGCAGGCCTGGAGCGAAACGCAGCCCAAATTGTTTCATTTCCGCAAAGACAGCGGCAAACAAGTGGACATTGTGATGGAAGCGCGGGACGGGCGGATCGTTGGTGTCGAAGTCAAATCCAGCAGTAGCGTCACTGCGTCCGACTTCGCGGGCTTGAAGGAACTAGCCTCGCTGGCGAAGGGCGAGTTTCACCGTGGTATCGTATTATACAC
>CAYMDD010000062.1:0-8356 GCA_964389045.1 uncultured Rickettsiales bacterium | reverse complement strand
TTGGGGTATTGCCCGGCTGCCGCCCCATCTGGCTGATGACGGTCGACCCGCCCGGCCCACCGGAATACAAGCTCGGCTGGGAGGACGGCTGCGATTCGGGCATGTCCGCCGAAGGCGGCTACGCCCAGAAGCTGATGTACGGGTTTAAAAAGCGCCCCGAGATGGCGGCGTCCGACCAATACAAGCAGGGGTGGAACGAAGGGTTTATCTATTGCCGCTTCTCCTTCGCCGCGGCGAAGGATAGCTGGTAAGGGGTATTTCAGCTAAAATCGAATGAGCCGCGTTTCACAGGCCGGGACGGTTTTTCCTGCCGGGGATCGGCGGCGCGAGGCGCATGACCCGCTGCCGCAGCGAGCGCTTCCAGGGCGGCGATGCGCTTTTCCGGGGCCGGGTGGGTGGCGAACAGCTGGCCGATGCCGCCTCCGGTCAACGGATTCATGATGAAAAGATGCGCCGTGCCGGGATGGGCTTCTGCCTGATAATTCGGAATTTTCGCCGCGCCGCGGCTGATTTTCCGCAAGGCGGAGGCGAGCGAAAGCGGGTCTTCGCTGAACTCCGCGCCGCTTTTATCCGCCCCGAATTCCCGCGTGCGCGAGATGGCCAGCTGCACCAGCATGGCCATGACGGGGGCGAGCACGGCAATCAGTAGCCCCGCCACCGGGCCTGCGCCGCGCCCGTCATTGCGGTTGCCTCCGAAGAACATGGCCATCTGCGCCAGCATGCCGATGGCGCCGGCGAAGGTGGCCGTCACGGTCATAATCAGCGTGTCGCGGTTTTTGATATGCCCCAGCTCATGGGCGATGACGGCGGCAATCTCGCGCTCGTTCAACATCGAAAGCAGGCCGGAAGTGACGGCGACCGCCGCATGGCCGGGCGAACGCCCGGTGGCGAACGCGTTCGGCTGGGCGGAATCGATCAGGTAGGCTTTGGGCGTAGGGATGCCCGCTTTCTGCGAAAGGCGCTCAATCATGGCGTACAGATCGCCGTTCCGCTCCGGCGAGAGCGCTTCAGCGCGGTACATCTTCAGCACGATGGAGTCGGAGAACCAATAGCTGAAAAAATTCATGGCGAGCGCGAAGACAAGCGCCACCATCATGCCGCCTTCGCCTCCCAGCAGGAAGCCGACGGCAAGGAACAGGGCGGTGATGCCCGCCAGAAGCAAGCCGGTTTTGAACATAGCGCTTATTTATATGGCGCGTAATATTTCCGAGTTCAAGCCGCTATTACTGCCGTCTCGGGTCGTTCTTCAGGCGCACGTGGCTGACCACCTGTTTGACGTAAGACGTGGTGCTGGCGATGCTGGTGGCGCGCTCCAGCTCGGCCTGATCCTGCGCGATGCCCATTAGGTAGACCACCTGGTTGACGGTGACGACGGAGTAGTTGAGCGAGCGGATATTCTTGGTGAAGACCAGGCGGCTCCTGATCTGGTTGCTGATCCAGGCATCGCGCATGTAGTTGCCGAAGCCCGCTTGGGAATTAACCTGGATTTCGTTGATGACTTCCTTGACGCCCGCCACCGTCCAGGCCAGGCGCACGGCTTCGACCTGGCTTTCCGGCTCATCGACATTGCCGGTGAGCAGTACGCTGCCTTCGCTTACCTTTACAATGACATTGGCGAACATATCGCCCGTTTTGCCTTGCGCGAAGAGCGATTTGATGTGGAGGTAGATGGTGTTGTCATCCACCGCGCTGCCCACGGAGCGCTCCTGCGCCACCACCGCCGCCCCGCCCGCGCCTGCGCCGATGATGGCGGCGGCGCAGCCGTTTAAGGCCAGCGGCAGGCACAGGAGAATAGCGAGGCGTTGGCAGTTCATGATTCCCTCCAGGCGTCTTTCACATGCCGCGGCAGCCGCCACGGCACGATCATGATGAGATCGAAGCGGATTGTAACGGTTTGCGCATCGATCCGTCCAGCGAATTTGCCGGGGTAGGCCAGCAGCGACGAGGCGGCGCGGATCAGCCGTTGCTGCTTGGCGGGCGTCATCGATTCCAGGCAGTCGCGGAAACTGCCCCTTGCCTTCACCTCGACGACGGCGAGCACACCGCTTTTCATCGCCAGCACGTCGATTTCCCCGAAGGCGTTGCGGTAGCGCCGCGCCAGGATGTCGTAGCCTTTGAGGCGCAGGAGCTTCACCGCGATATCCTCCGCCGACAGGCCGAAGCCATACGCCTTTTTCCGGTCACGCATGTTTCAGCTTGAGCGCGCGGGCGTATACGGCATTGCGCGGCAATCCCAGCGAGGCTGCCACCTCTGCCACCGCTTCCTTCACCGTGAGCCGGGAAAGCGCGTGGCGCAAGGCCGCGTCGAGCTGTTCCTGCGTCGCCGCTTCCGCTACCGGAGGGGCGATGACCAGCACGATCTCGCCCTTCGGCTCCGGCGCGTGAGCATAATGCGCCGCCAGGGTGGAGAGCGTATCGCGCCTGACCTCTTCGTAGAGCTTGGTCAGCTCGCGCGCTACCGCCGCTTCGCGCTCGCCGAGGATGTCCTTCAGCATGTCCAGCGTGCCTTTCAGCCGCTTGGGCGATTCGAAGAGAATCAGGCTGGCGGGCACGCGGGCGTATGGCTCCAGAAAGTCGCTCAAGGCATCCGCGCCCGCGGGCGGAAAGCCTAAGAACAGAAAGCGGTCGGTCGGCAGCCCGGAAAGGCACAGCGCGGTAAGCAGGCTGGATGCGCCCGGCAGGGCGGTGACGGGGATGCTTAAGCCGCAGGCCTCGCGCACCAGCTTGTAGCCGGGGTCGGAGACAAGCGGCGTGCCCGCATCCGAGATTAAGGCGACGCGCTTGCCGCCCTGGAGCGCTTTTAACAGTTCGGGGCGTTTTTTCGCGGCGTTGTGGTCGTGGTACGAGGTGGTTTCCACGTTGATGCCGTAATGCCGCAACAGCTTCGCCGATTGGCGCGTATCCTCGCAGGCGATCAGATCGACCGACATAAGGGTTGCAATTGCCCTTATGCTAATATCGCGCAGGTTGCCGATAGGGGTGGCAACGATATAAAGGCCTGGGCCAAGGGCTTCGGGGTGCAAGTGAAGCGTGAGATTCATTATACCGTTCTGATGGCGCGTATGGTAGAAAACCCTGGTTGACCAAGCATTATTACAAGGATTCCCCTGCGGTATGAAACGGTTTTTCCCTATTTGCTTCGTGTTGTTCATGGCGGCGTGCGCGCCCCCGCCGCCTCCGCCTGCGCGTACGCCCCCGCCGTCTCCGCCGCGCGCGAGCCTCCCGCCCGCCCCGTCGCCGCAGCGCAGCGACGAGCAACTGCCGGTGGTGAAAATCGGGCTGCTCCTGCCGCTGTCCGGCGAAACCCAGGGCTTAAGTGCCGATATGCTGGATGCGGCGATGCTTGCCGCATACGATAGCGCCATCGACGTGGGCGGCGCGCCGAAGAAAGCGCGCATCGTCATCATCCCGAAGGATACCGGCAATTCGCCCGCGGTGGCGGCGAAAGTGGCGTCGGAGGCCATCCGCCAAGGCGCAAGCCTGCTGATCGGCCCGCTCTATGCGCAGTCGGTGGCCGCCGTAGCACCCATCGCCCGCACCAGCGGCGTGCCGGTGCTGGCGCTTTCCAACACGCGCGCCGTGGCGGGTAACGGCGTCTTTGTTTACGGTTTCCTGCCGGAGGCGCAGGTCAAGCGCGTGGCGGATTATGCGCTCACCCAGGGCATCACTTCCTATGCCGCGCTGGCTCCGAACGATTTATACGGCGCGACCGTCACGGATGCGCTGAATGCCGCCGTGTCCGCCCGCGGCGGGAAGCTGGCCGCCGCCGAGCGGTATGCGCGCTCGCCCGCCAATATGCAGGCTGCCGCCCAGCGCTTGGGCGAGCAGTTAAGAAACCAGCCGCCGCAGGCATTGCTGATCGCCGAAAGCGCCGACGGAGCCGGCGCGCATATCGCGTCGCTCGAAGGGTACGGCATGCCGAGGGCGGGCTATCGCCTGCTCGGCACCGGCCTGTGGGATGATGCTTCCGCCGGGCGCACGCCCGCGCTGATTGGCGGATGGTTCGCCACTTCCAACCCGTATACCTACGCGCAGTTCGAGCGGCGTTTCATGAGCGTTTACGGCGCACGGCCCAAGCGCTTGAGCAGCCTGGCTTACGATGCGGTATGGCTAGCCGCCGATCTGGTGCAGGAAAACGGCGCATCGGGCATGAATGCGTCGTCGCTGACTGCGCGCGAAGGTTTCCAAGGGCCTGCCAACGGCGCATACCGCTTTGAGCCTTCCGGCGTCATCGAGCGCGCGCTGGCGGTGGTGGAGATCACGCCGACGGGGTTCAGCGTGGCGGACGCGGCGCCGAAAGCGTTAAGCGAGTAGCGCGCCGGTGATATAGTTGAGCAGAAGCCGCCCGCGCGGGGTGGTGGAAAAACCGCCATCCTCCGGCGCAATCAGCCCGTCCGCCGCCAGCCGGGAGCGGCGGTGGCTGTCGATGACATATGGCGACTCCTCGAAGCGCAGCGGACGGCACAGGCGCAGGCGCATCATCAGCCATTCCTCGCGCCGCTCTTCATCCGTCAGCGCGGCGGCGGCTTCCAGCCCGCGCCCTTCCTTTTCCCCCTGCTCTAGCCAGCGTTCGGGGCTTTTTACGGTTTGCGTTGCATACATCGTACTCGTTCTTTCTTCCAACATGCGAATCCTCCCGTGCGCTCCCGGCCCGATGCCTGCGTATTCCTGCCCCAACCAGTAGGCGAGGTTATGGCGGCTTTCTTCACCCGGCCTGGCATGATTCGAGATTTCGTAGGCGGGCAGACCTGCTTCTTCCATCATGTCCTGGGTGAGCAAGTAAAGCGCGGCGCTTTCCGAATCTTCCGGCAGGTCGAAGGCGCGCTTGTGATGGTAGCTGTGATAGAAGGCGGTATTTTCCTCGATGGTGAGCTGATAAAGGGAGAGATGCCCGCCCGCGTGCTTAAGCGCTTCGTGTAACTCCTTCGCCCACGCGGCTCTGGTCTGATGCGGGCGGGCGTAGATCAGGTCGAAGGAGTAGCGCGGAAAGATGCCTGCCGCCATCTCTACGGCTTTTAGCCCCTCCTGCGCCGAATGCTCTCTGCCGAGAAAATGCAAAGCTTCAGCATTCAGCGCTTGCAGGCCAAGCGAGACGCGGTTAACGCCCGCCCGGCGGAAATCGTGGAACCTGCTGGCTTCGGACGAAGTGGGGTTGGCTTCCAGGGTAATCTCGATTTCGTCCGCAGGCGGCCAAAAGCCGGTGGCTGCCTCGATCAGCGCCGCCGCTGTTTCCGGCGGCATTAGGGAAGGCGTGCCGCCGCCGAAAAAAATACTGGTCAAGCGCCGCTTAGGCAGCCGTGCGGCAAACCAGGAAAGCTCCGCCAGCAGCGCCGCTTTCCAGCGCTCCTGCTCCACTTTTTCCCGCACGTGCGAATTGAAGTCGCAATATGGGCATTTAGCCTTGCAGAACGGCCAGTGGATGTAAAGCGCCAGCGGATCGGGCATGGTCAGGGGCGTAAAATATGCTAAGATCAAAAAAGGTTAATATCACGGAAGCAGTCGGGTATGGAAGCGGATGCGCGCACGCAAGCGGCGGTAGTGGAGATGCTCAATCGCATTTACGAGGAAATCCGCGCGCTGGAAGGCGCGCTGGGGCTGACGGTGGGCAAGGGTGATTACCGCCCTAGGATTGAGTATTTCCATGACGCGGTGCGGGCGCTGACCCGCGGCCATCCTTCCGCCCGCGAGGCGGGCGGGCGCTTGAGCCTGGAATTTCTCGCCTACGATGTGGGCATGCTGCGCTATATCCAGTCGATGCCGATGACGCCGCTCAACGCGCAGCACAATCATTCGCCCAGAACGGAGGTAGTGCCGCATGGCAGCCTGCCCGCAGGCGTCGCCAGAAAGCCGTCGCGCATGGATAAGCAAACGCTGGCGGAGGCCTACCGGCGATACATGATCCTCTTCTGCGCCTTGCTCAAGCCTGCCGCCGACGATGATTACCGCGACCGCGTCGAGGAGCTGAACGAGCGTGCGGAGCAGGTGGCGACCTTGCTGGCCGAGGCTGAAAAGCTGGGGCAGGGCAAGGGTGGCGAGGCGGCGTTTAAAAACGCCCTTGCCCATTGCGAGGACGCAGAGGCGCGCAAACGCGCCGAAGCCATGCTGCACAAGCAGAATTACAAGCATCCCAAAACCCTCGCCGAAGGCTTGAACGGCTTAAAAGGTAGGCTGGGAACGCTCGACCGCGCCATCGCCGGCATCGAAGCGGCGCATATGCAATACGCCACCGCGCAGCTGGGCATCTACGAGGCGGGCAAGGACATGGTGAAAAAGCTGGCCGGGCAGGGGCTGAACCTGGCCGGAAGGTTCGTGGAAGCGGCAGCTGCGGAAGCGCAGCGGGAGCGGGGGAGGTAAGCTTTCGCTTGCATGATATCATATGATGATATACAATAGCTAAATGCGTATTATTACCGACATCCCTGAAGAGTACATTGAACCGCTCAAAGCCTATTGCCAAGAGAAATCCATCTCCCGCGCGGAGGCGATCCGCCGTGCCCTGCGCGCGTTTCTGCCGCACCCCCATAATAAGGAACTTATGGAGTTTTTCGGTATGCTGAAAGGCTCTGATTTCCCAGACGGGCTTGAGTATCAGCGCGCCATCCGCGCCGAATGGGACGAGCGCGAAAAAGAATTATGGGGAGAGGATGACCCCGGTTTTTGATTCTAGCATTCTTATCGATTATTTGAATGGAGTTGTTCCCGCTTATCGGGAAATTACCGCATATTCCTCGTCGCGCATCAGCATTGTTAGTTGGATCGAGGTCATGGCCGGCGCAAAAAATGTTGAAATGGAACGGCAATTCCAGCAGTTTCTTAAACAATTCGAGTGCCTATCCATTACCTGGGAAGTTGCAGCCCATGCTGCCGATATCCGCCGCGGTTCGCGCCTGCGCCTGCCGGATGCAATTATTCTTGCTACGGCCAAGGCGCATGATACGCTGCTGGTAACGCGCAACAGCAAGGATTTTTCCGTAAGCAATCCGCTGGTGCGCATCCCGTATCAGCTTTAAGCTTAAAACCCATGAAACTCCTCCTCATCGAAGACGACAAGGAAGCGGCGCAATACCTGGTCAAAGGCCTGCGCGAGCAGGGCTTCGTGGTCGATCACCGCTTAAGCGGCAAGGAAGGCTTGTTCATGGCGGCATCCGAGCATTACGACGCTATGATTATTGACCGCATGCTGCCGGAGGTGGACGGCCTGACCATCGTGCACACGCTCCGGGCGTCGGGCAACGAAACGCCCGTGCTGATGCTGACCGCGCTGGATAAGGTGGAGGAGCGCGTGAAAGGCTTAAAAGGCGGGGCGGACGATTACCTGGTTAAGCCCTATTCCTTCACCGAGCTGCTCGCACGGCTGGAGACGATCACGCGCAGGAAGGCAGGGGAAAAAACGGTTACCAAGCTTGCCTGCGGCGAGCTGGAGATGGATTTGCTTTCCCGCAAGGTCACCCGCGCGGGCAAGGACATCGAGTTGCAGGCCAGGGAGTTTCAATTGCTGGAATACATGATGCGCCATGCCGGTACGGTAGTAACGCGCACCATGCTTTTGGAGCAGGTATGGGATTACAATTTCGACCCGCAGACCAATGTCATCGACGTGCATATTTCCCGCCTGCGTCAGAAAATCGACAAGGGGTTCGAAAAATCACTCATCCAGACATTGCGCGGGGCGGGGTATAAGCTGGTGGCTTAGATTTTTTAGCCTATCTATTTCTCTCACATTGTTGTACAATACGTACAGATAGCGCAGGGTAATTATGGACAGTGTCACCACAGGCGATGCGCGTGAGCATCTGGCGGAATTGATTAACCAGGTGAATTACAACAAAGAGCGCATTGTACTCAAGCGGCGCTCCAAGCCGGTGGCAGCGTTGGTGCCGCTTGAAGATTTGGAGCGGCTGGAGGCAATGGAGGACCGGTTCGATGCGCTGGAAGCGCGCGAAGCGCTGCGCGATATTGCGCTAAACGGCGCCATCCCCTGGGAACAGATCAAGGCTAAACTGACTATCAAACGATAGAAGCCTATGGCCTACCGCATCGCTTTCGCGCGCAAAGCGGAAAAAGCGCTGATGGGGTTACCCATACAAACAAAGAAAAATATCGCCAGGCAGCTTGATAAGCTATCCTTAAATCCGCATCCGCCGGGAAGCAGGAAGCTACAAGGCGAAGATGATCTCTACCGCATCCGTGCCGGCGATTGGCGGATCATTTACACCGTGATCGAAGAATCATGCGTGATATTAGTGGTAAAAATCGGCCACCGCCGCGATATCTACGAACGTCTTTAACGCATGCTACTCCACCGCCTTTCCCGCCTTCTTTCCACCTTCACCTTCCGGCTGGCGCTGGTGTATGT
>CAYMDD010000061.1:6021-8361 GCA_964389045.1 uncultured Rickettsiales bacterium | reverse complement strand
CCCCACAGGCGGTGGAGCATGCGGTGGCGCTTGCGCGCGTTTAGGCTCAAACAGGCGGCCAGCCATTTGGCGGCGTAGCGCGCGGCCATCCTGCGCCTTAAATTATTCTCCGCGCGGATCCCGCGGTATTTCCGCTCCAGATACAGGCGCGACCAGGCGAGGTGGTATTGCTTTACCCCTTCCACCTCATCGCTGTAGGGCGTGGAGCCGCCGAGCGCATGAAATGCCCTGGCATAGGGGTTCAGGATCAGGGAGTATCCCGCTTTCCTCAAGCGCAGGCACAGATCGTCGTCCTCGTAAAACAAAAACAGGTTCTCATCGAAGAAGCCCGCCCTTTTAAGCGCTCCCATGCGCGCCAGCCACACCGCGCCGCTGATGAACTCGGCGCAGGCCTCTCCTTCCGGCACGGTGAACACGCCCCCGTCCCTTTCGCGGCGGAACACGGTTTTCTTGGCGCTCTCGAAAATGCGCCCGTCCGGCTGCTTGAGCAGCGGCGCCGCAATGGCCGCGTCCGGGTATTGCTCCAGAGTAAAAATCAAGGCGTCCAGGCATCCCGGCTCCAAGGCGGCGTCGGGGTTGAGCAGCAGCGCATATCCCGTCTCCGCCTCGCGTAAGCCTGCGTTGCACGCGCGGCCATAGCCCATGTTCTGCGGATTGCGCAGGATGCGGACGGACGGGAATTCCGCCGCCGCTTCCGCCGTGCCGTCGGCGCTGGCATTGTCCACCACCAGGATGCGCCGCACCGCCGGATGGGAGTTGACGGATGCAATGGCCGAACGCACGACTTCCGCGCTGTTATAAGTGACGAGGATGACAGTAACGGCGGGCTGCACTTTGGCCTTCAGCGTTTCTCGTACGCCTGCGTCAGCTTGTCGCGCAGTTCCTCTTCCACGCGCTTGCGCTCGAGGATGTAATCCGCAATGCGGTCGATCTGGCCTGCCAGCGCGTCGATCTCCTGCGCGCCCGCGTTTTTGAGCGGCGTGAATGCTCCGCCCCGCGCCACGCTGGCGGCGCTCTCAGTCAGCTCCACCACCGGCTTGATGATGCGCACGCGCACGATCCATAGGAACAGAAGCAAAAACGACGCCAGCGCCGTGATCTGGATCAGCCGCGGCCACAGCTGGTTGCGGATCATCACGTCGCTATGGCCGGTGTCGTAGCCGACCAGAATCACGTAAGGGTAACGGGAGGACACCTGAAAATAAGAATAGATGCCGCCGCCGGTAAAAAGCGGGGCCTTGGAGAGCAGCCCCTTAGGATGCTCGTTGATATTAAGCGCACGCAGCATTTCCGGCGGGAAATGCTCTTCAATGAAATGTTCGTTGCCGGAGACGACCGTCAAGGGCACCAGCGTGCGGCTCATGATGGCGAAGCTGATGCCTTCCCGCTTGATGAGGTGGCTGATCTGCTCGGTCAGCGCGTTGATATCGACGCTGGCCACCAGCGTGCCGATATACTTGCCCGTCGCATCCGAAATGCCCATGCCCACGGGAATCACCCATTTGCCCGACACTCTGCCCTGGATCGGCCTGCCGATATGGATAGCCCAGGGGTTTTCCTGCGATTTCTGCACATAATCGCGGTCGGCGACGCTGACCGGGCGCTCCAGCACGCCCTTGTTGCTCGACACCACCACCTCCCGCCTGCTCCCCGTCCACGACCATACGGCATAGACGGGCTTGTGCGAATCGAACGTTTTGAGCAGCCTGGCGACTTCGTCGAGATTTTTCGTATCGAGCTGGGTGATCTGCTGGCCGATGGCGTTGAGCAGGTAGCCCGCATTCTCGATTTCGCGCTCTAATGTCCTGTCAATACGGTCAGCCTCCTTTTCCAATTCGGAGACGATGCGCGCCGAATGCGTGGTATACGTCACCCACGCCACCCATGCCGAGAGCAGCAGCAGCAAAAACACGATCGCCGCAGCCAACAGCGCAAAATCACGCGAGAGGGAGGGCTGTGCCCAGGAGGAACGCATTTTTCAAGTGACGGGTGATGAGTTGCGAGTGATGAGGTTTGATTATATCGGCTTGCACGCGCTTAGGCTATGAATTATTAAAGATTAACAAATCTCATCACTCATTACTCGCAACTCATCACTTCCAATGGCCGACCTTTTCGCATCTAAAACGCAAAAACCCCAAAAAGAATCCTACACCGCCGAAGACATCGAAGTTCTCGAGGGGCTGGAGCCGGTCAGGAAGCGTCCTGGCATGTATATCGGCGGCACGGACGAAAATGCGCTGCATCACCTGGTGCACGAGGTGTTTGACAACGCCATGGACGAGGCGGTGGCGGGGCACGCCACGCGCATCGAATTAGAGATGAAAGAGGGCAACGTCG